>JAGWVZ010000030.1 GCA_018970625.1 Myxococcales bacterium
GCTTTCCGGTGAGAATCCCCGACGCGCCCGACCAGTGGGGTTCAATGTTGGGAACCTTCAGGGCGGTGCCCGAAACGAGCGTGCACTTGTCTTTGATGGCAGCGATGGGCTCCAGCAAATACGAGAGCTCGTATTCACGTCCGGTGGTCGTGGGCACCCAGGCGGATGGCACCACGCCGTTGCCCCAGAAAAAGATGCCGAAGCGCGTAGGGAAGGCCGAGGGTTCGGCCATCAACGAGGCGCCACGCCCGCTGGTGGCTTCCAGCCACGGCAGGGCGACCGCAGCGCTCATGCCACCGAGAACGCCACGAAGAAAACGACGACGGGACAGGCGATTGGCGTTCATTCCGAAGCCTCCTCGGCGGCCGTAGCGCCGACGGTACGGAAGGCAGGGCTCAGGACCAGCGCTTCCACAAGACTGTTGAATCGATATCCGCTCTCCTCGAAGGCAGCGGTCAGAATGAGCACGGCCGCCCGTTGCTCGCGGAGCTCCACGGTGCCGGTGGCGAACCGCATGAAGCTCTGCACCACACACTCCGCGAACTCCTCGCGTGCCGCGAGAACGTCGGCGAGCTCCCACGAGTCTGCGAACGAAACGCCCTCCAACTCGCCTGACGTGTCGATAGGCGCGCCATTCTCGGTCGTGCGGAACATGCCGAGGCCATCAAAGGTCTCGAATGCAAGACCCATCGGGTCGGTCAGGCTATGACAGCCTGCGCAGGTGGGGTCTTCCTGGTGCACCTGCATGCGCTCACGGAGTGTACGAGCGTTCGCGTCAGGCTCCGGAATCGACGTATCCACGTTGGACGGAGGCGGCGGCACAGGCAGGCAAAGCAGCCGCTCCCGAATGAACATGCCGCGTCCGGTGGCCGAGGTCGACGTCGGGTGCGAATGAATCAGCAGAAAACTGGCCTGACCAAGCAGCCCTCGCCGGCCGGTGGATTCCGGAAGTTCGGACCATCCAAAGCCCTCGGCGGAAGGCGCCTGCACGCCGTAAAGAGCCGCCAGCCGGCGGTCCACCCAGGTACGGTTGCTCAACAGCACATCATGAAAATCCAGGTCACCCTGAATGATGCTCCACAGGAACGCTTCCGTTTCCTCCAGCGCGGCCGGTCCCAGCTCGGGGCTCATGGCAGGGAACACCATGGGGTCTTTCGACAGGTAACGGAGCGACGTCAAACCGTAATACTGCCGGAAGTACTCCAGCAGACCATCGCGGGCGCGCTCGTCGGCCCACATGCGCGTCAACGCCGCACGCAAGCCCTCGTCCGTAGTCAACAGACCGGCTGCAGCGTCATCCAGCAGCGCTTCATCAGGAATGGTGTTCCACAGCAGGAAGCTCAGGCGCGACGCCATCTCCCAGTCGGTGTAGCGCAGCGCGCCGTCGTCGCCCGCTTCTCCAACCTCTCGACGGAACAACAAATAGGGAGACTGCAGCACCGCCGCCAGCGGCCAGCGAATGCCCTGCCAGAAATCCCCGTATTGCGTCGCCGCTTCACCAGCCAACTCAATCAACGGTGCCAGCTCTTCTTCCAGTAGCGGGCGACGCCAGGCGCGACGACCAAACGACGTCAGAATCTCGCGGGCGCACGCATCATCGCGAATGTCTGCCGGCTCGCAGTCGCCCAGCCGCGAACGACGCTCGGGCTCCACAATCTGCCGAGCCAGCTCGGGTGCCGCGCGCTCGATGTCCTCTACCGAACGCGGCGACACGGTCGCCTCGGCTGCACCGACCGCCAGCAAGCCATTGTCATCCAGATCGGGAAGGTTCACCGGAGGGATAATGACGCCTTCGCCGAGCAGGTCGCGCCAGGCGTTCTGCAGTTGCGCCGACGTCAGTCTGGGAATCGGCGCTTCAGGCGGCGCGTACTCTTCCCAGCCGGGAATCGGGCGTTCCACTACGTCGGCGGCTGCGCCGCTGTCGTCCGACGCCGTGTCTGGGTCGGGCACCACGTCGGATGTACCAACGTCCTGCTCATCTGGCGTGAGATCGGCCTCTTCGGACGAACAGGACGCAAGCAGGAGCAACGTCAACAGTGGGACGGTGCGGGTCAGGCTCCAGTAGGGAGCCACTGCGAAACCTGAAATTTTCATGGCCGATGTCCGGACAGGGCATGCGGAGAACCGCCTGACGGCGGTGCGATGGAGCAGAGTGCAAGATTTAGTGTTTGTTCAATACGAACGCAACCGATGTAAACGTTTCGTTGTCCCCCCTGTTCGTTTTCGGAAAAATCAGGTCGAGGCCTGATTGATCATCCGCCGGTTTGATCGTTAAATCGTGCGGACCATGCAGCGATATGCGCCTCGAAAGCGGCGCGCTCCGATTCAGGAAGCTCGCGCTGATAGGTTCCGTGCGCGTCCACGGGATCCACGATGGCGCCATTGCGAGCCAGCTCGTAGTGCAGGTGGGGCCCTGTTGATCGGCCCGTGTTTCCTGACAGGGCGATCACCTGCCCCGCCTGAACCGTGTCACCCACCTGCACCTGCGTCTCCGAAAGGTGCAGGTACTTGGCCACCAGCCCGTTGTCGTGAGCGACCTCGATGCAGTTCCCGTTAAAGCGCAGGTTCCAGTCCACGTTCGTGACCCGGCCACCCCATGGACTCATCACCGGCGTGCCCACAGGCGTCATGAAGTCCATACCCTCGTGATCGGGCCGGTCGCGAAGCAGACTCGTGATCTGATCGTAGTCCGCCAGCGGTCCGTCGTTCAGGCGATGGGCGACCTCGATGCCGTCCGAATCGTACCACGTCGCGTACGATTCACCCTCGGCATGCCAGCGATACGCGTCAAACGTGCGATCGTGACGCTGCGACTGAAAACGCATCGCATGAATCGTGATTCCACCGTCGCTGTCGTTCGTCCACGCGAGCGTGAGCTGGTCGTTGTTCCGAAGCTCACGAGCCGGTTGGATATTCCACACCAGCAGGCGCGCCAGCTCCTGGCTCAGCATCGTGGCCAGCGTGCGGTCCAGCACACGACCGAGTGACACCGGGATATTGTTCTCAATCGATACAGACACAATCTGTGCATCCACCGGCACGCGATCCGGCAGATCGGAAGGCTCTTCAACTTCAGGCACTTCGAAAACCATGGCGGCCGGCGAGGACCCCTCGGGCATTGCAGCAGGCGCCAGCGGCGCATTCGGTTCCGCAACCGCCTGCACCTCCGCCAGCGACTCCGATTCCACAGGGCTTCCGGCCATGTCCGTGGTCGAAATCTCCTGCGTCAGCGGACCGCGGGCGAGGTGCCCTGCCAGAAGGCCCACGTTCAGCAGCGCGGAAACCAGCAACGCCTTCTGCTGAAGCGTCATAAAATGGGGACGAGAGTCGGGGGTTGTACTGCTCATGGCCGCACCGTGGAATGCCGTGAAACACCGTGTATTCACTACAAAGAGGTGCTTCGATCCAGAACGCAAGTTTTTGCAACCTTCCTGATCGGCCGATCGATCACGTGCGCATTTTTCAGGTTTGTCGGCCGGTTGCGTCCCTGCGGACGCCTCTCCTGACCCTCGCCGGCGTCTGCTCCGATCAACGCACCATGCGAACGCGCTGCTCTCACCAGCTCCAACCCAACGAACCTGGCCACCGCACCACCCGCGCGTCACGCGCTCGGCTGCCGGAATGTCCTCTCCCTGTCCGCATTTTTCTGCTGACCCACACATCAGACTCCCCTAGGAATCTCACCGTCGCGTCTGGCGCTATCCTTCCTTCTCTCGAGTTGCCGCATGCGCCTCTGGCGTACTCCCATTTCCCACCTGCTGCTGTGTGCATGTCTGATTGTGTCGCGCGCACCGGGCGTCAACGCACAGGAGGCGCCGCTGGACGTGCCGCAGATTGACCTCCCGGCTCCGGCCGACGCCCAGGTCATCTCCATGGAGTCGCTGCTGCAGCGATTTGCGCAGGGCAACCCCGAGATTCAGCGCGCCCGCTTTGCCGTCCGTGCCGCTCAGGCACAGGTGTTGGGTACGGCCGCCCTGCTGCAGTACACACTCACGGCGCAGGCCAACCTCCTGAACGCCGAACAACCCAGCAACGAAGGGCTCAGCTCGGGTATTGCCCGCAACCAGAACTACAACGCCGAGGTGTCGCTGGCCCGGCAGTTCGCGCCGGGAACCCGGATCGAACTCTCGCTGCAGAACGGCGTCTCGCGGAGTGTATTCCCATTCTCGAGCCCAGCCGGCACCACCACGATTACGCGTGGCCCCAATGTTGGCACGACACTCTCGCTGAGCGCCTCGCAGCCTTTGTTACGCGGGCTGGGTCGAAACGTGACCCTGTTGCCCCTGTTGCTCGCCCAACGGCGACTGGATACGGCCGATCTGCAGGTCGTTCAGGCGGCTTCGACGCGGCTGGTCGAAGTCGTCACCGCGGCGGCTGAGCTGGCTTTCGCCGTTCAGGAGCTGCAACTTCGCCATCGCAGCCTCGAGCGCACGCTCACGCAGCTACACATCGGCATGGCCGAGCTCGACGCGGGCCGCATCGCCTCGATCGAGCTCGACCTGATACGACAGCGTGTGGCCACCAATCAGGAAGCTGTGCTGGTGACCTGGGCTACCGCCGCCACGCGAACCCGGGAGCTGCAGCGGCTGCTCGGAGAACCCCCTGACGCCAGCGCGGTCTGGGCGGTTGAGCCACCCCTCCCGGACGTCGACTGGACAAATCCACAGGCGCTCTGCAGCGCCGCCGCCGAACGCAGCCCCGACATCGCGGCTCTGCAGGCGCAGGTCGAGACCGCCCGCGCCGACCTGATTCGCACCCGCAACGGCCTGCGACCGCAGCTCGACCTTACCGCCGGACTCACGCAGTCCGGTCTCGATACCGCGTTTTTTCCCAGCTACGGACAGGTCGTTCGTCTGGAGGCGACCACTGTGACCGCCGGCCTCCTGTTTTCACTGCCCCTCGGCAACGCCGCTGCCCGCGATGAGCACGAGCGCGCAAGGGTCGCCGTGGAGCAGGCCGAGTTCGAGGTCCACCAGTCGCGCACGAACCTTTGTCACCAGCTCACCGAGCTCGCCGCGTCGCGCGACACACTCCTCAGCCGCACCGAGCTCGCTGCCTATCGCGTTGCCCTCGCTGAACGCGCGCTGCAGGCCGAGCAGGCCCGGTTTGCGCAGGGACTCTCGACGGTGCAGACCGGACTTCAGGCGCTCGAGGACCTCGAAACCGCCGAACGCGAGCGGCTGCGACTGCAGACCGACGACGTGCTCAACGGCTGGCGCGCCTGGCACCTGACCGGCCGACTCGCCGAAGAGCTGCTTCGACTGGCCGATGGCGCCGAAACGGACGCCGGACTGCCCGCGGCCCAACCATGAGCGACTCCCCGCGCGGAACGTTCATTCCAGGGCTGAGCCTCACCCGCCCTGTTACCACCGTCATGGGTTTCATCGCCCTGTTGGTGATGGGCTGGGTCGCGTGGAGAAACATCGACGTCGAGCTGCTGCCGTCCGGCTTCACGCCTCCGTTTCTGTTCGCGCAAATCCCCACGCTGCGATCTTCGCCCGAGGACATCGAGCAACGCATCGCCGTGCCCACCGAGGAGATGCTGGCGACCGTCCGCAATCTGGACCGCCTGGCCACCCGCATCAACACCAACTCGGCGTCGTTCATCATGGAGTTCGCGGACGGCACCGACATGAACGACGCGTACAACCAGGTGCGCGACCGCATTGAACGCGTACTTCCTCAGTTCGGAAACGACATCGGCCAGTACTTTATCTGGAAGTACAACCCCGCCGATGAGCCCGTGGTGTGGCTCGGCGCATCGTTCGCCGATTCCGATGATCCGGGACGTTTGATTGACGACTATGTCGTGCCTCGACTCGAACGAATTCCCGGTGTGTCACGCGTGGAAGTCAGCGGCGCACCGCAGCGGGTGGTGGCGATTCAGGTCAATGAACGCATGGTCGATGCCGCGGGAACGACCATGTTTGAGCTCATTCAGTCGCTCTCCCGCGACAATTTTGGCCTGTCGGCCGGTCAGGTGGAGCAGGACGGCGCCCGGTTTCCGCTGCGTGTGGTGGCGCGGTGGGAGACCCTGCAGGATATGCGCGCGCTGCCCGTGGGACAGGGCCTGACGCTGGATGATATCGCGGACATCGCCGTGCAGGACCGCGCCGAACGTTCCATGTATCGCGTGAACGGACGACCTTCGATCTGGCTCGAGGTGTACAAGGAATCCACCGCCAACACGGTCGAAGTGGCCCGCGCGGTGCAGCAGACGCTCGACCTCCTGCCTTCACGTTTCGACGAGCTCGCGAGCGCCGAGTTCTCCTATTTCTTCAATCAGGCCGACATCATCGAGGAGAGTCTCGGGAACCTGGAGTCGTCGGCCTGGCAGGGCGCGTTATTCGCCGTGATTGTTCTGCTGCTGTTTCTGCGCCACCTGCGCATGACCGCGCTGATCACACTGGCCATCCCGGTCAGCATGCTGGGCACGATCGTCGTGCTCTATTTTGCAGGGCGTACCTTGAACGTGCTGTCCCTCATGGGGCTGATGCTGGTGGTGGGCATGGTGGTGGATAACGCCATCGTCGTCGTCGAGAGCGTGCAGCGGCACCGGCAGATGGGCAAGTCGTCCTACCTCGCCGCGTTGCACGGTGCCGGCGAGGTCGCGCTCGCGATTCTGGTGTCGACGCTGACCACGGTCGTCGTGTTTGTGCCGATCATCCTGATGTCGGGCGATCAGATGTTGTCGTTTTTTCTGGGGCAGATCGGTTTTCCGGTGTGTGTCGGGCTTCTGGCGTCACTTGTCGTCGCGCTCACGCTCTTGCCTCTCGCGACCGCTCGACTGGTGCCGGGGCACGCGCCGGCTCCGCCACGCGTGATCGTGTGGTTCGAGAACGCATACGCGCGCCTGCTCGATGTGACGTTGCGTCGCCGCCTTGAGGCGACGCTGCTGGCGGCGCTCGTGTTCGCCAGCACCTGGTACCCCATGAACCATGTGACGGTGACCGATCAGTCAGAGTCAGCGATCAACGATTTTCGTATCTTCGTGGAGATGCCACAGAGCTTTACCTGGCAGGAGCGGGTTGACGTGATGCTCGAGTACGAGGCGACGCTCGGCGCCCTGCGCGAGGAGCTCGGCGTGCGCAGCGTGGTCTCCCGGATTGGAGGCCGTTGGGGCAGACCCAACGTACGCTGCTTTCTTGTGCCGGCCGACGAACGCCCCCTGCAGGTTCCCGAGATCATCGAGCGTGCGCACGGCGCGCTTCGCCAGATACCCGGCGTACGCACGTCCCTCTCGTGGCAGTCGGGCGCCGGCGCTACCGACTCGCTCACCGTCAGCATTGCCGGCCCCGACAGTCGGCGTCTGGCAGAGCTGGCCGAAGAGGTATCCCGACGCCTGCGCTTTATTGACGGCGTTTCATCGGTACGCGCCGAGTCAGGCGAAGATGGGCAACCCGAGATGCACTTCAACGTCGACCGCGAGCGAGCGTTACAGGTCGGCCTGACGCCCCAGCTCGTCGGTGGTACCATCGACTTTGCCTTGCGCGGAAGGCAGGTCGGCCGGCTTCCTCAGGACGATGGCGAGCTGCCGGTCTTTCTGGAAGGGCAGATCGCCTCGTACAACGAGATGGACGAACTCTCCGGCATGGAGCTGCCATCGCCCATGGGCACCGTCACCCTCGACAGCATCTCATCGTCGCTCGAGAGCCCCGGCTTTCGCTCGATCGACCGCGAGAACCGAAGAACGGCGATCTCGCTCACGATTTATACCACGCGTGAAGACCTCGAAGTCCTCAGCGATGAGATCGATGCTGCCATGGAAGGGTTCGACTGGCCTCGCGGCTATGGGCTCGACAAGGGGCGACGGTTTATGGACGTGTCCAAAGGTGCAGCCGATCGCATGCTCGCGCTGACCCTGTCGGTGACCTTCGTGTTTCTGCTGATGGGCATCCTCTTCGAGTCCTTTGTGCTCCCCCTCTCGATTCTGCTGAGCATCCCGTTCGCGTTCACGGGGGTGTACTGGAGCCTGTGGCTCACCGGTACCAGCCTGGACATGATGGCAGGCGTAGGGCTGGTGATCCTGGTCGGTATCGTCGTCAACAATGCCATCGTGCTCGTCGACGTCGTGGGGGACCGCCAGCGCGAAGGGCTCACGCGTCACGTGGCGCTCGTGGAAGCTGGTCGAGAACGCCTGCGGCCCATTCTCATGACCGCCCTGACCACCATCTTCGGCCTCATCCCCATGGCGATGGGCAACTCGGCCGTCGCTGGCGTACCTTACAAGCCGTTGGGCATCACCGTCATGGGTGGGCTGGTGGCGTCCACGCTGTTGACGCTGTTCGTGGTGCCGCTGTTCTACACGTTCTTCGATGACATGCGGATTGGCGCGCGCGACTGGCTGGCCGCACTGTTGAATCCGACCGCGGCGACGAGCGCGACGGGCAGCCGGTCGGTCGGGCCCGACGTATCGGGTGAAGCGCCCTGACAAAATCGCTCGTGCGTCGTTAATGACTCTGCCCGGGGGATTGATGGAACAGAAGAGTGCCGCTAGCGTCCTGACCAACTGTTCAAACTGCCGCATACGGGCAACTGATCGCGTTGGAGCACCCCATGATGAAGGTCTGTGACCTGATGACCTCCGAACCCATGACTGCCACCGAGAGCACCAGCCTGCTCGCGGTATGGGAGCGCATGAATCTGGCTCGCATCCGCCATATGCCCGTGGTCCGGGGCGCTCGTCTCGTTGGTCTGGTGTCTTCGCGCGACGTCCTCGCGGCCGCACCATCGCGGCTGGTCGATGACGACGAGCAGCTGGCGCGCGAGATGTTGTCTCGCGTACCTGTTGCCGAAGTCATGAAGAGAGAACTCATAACCGTGCTACCCGACACGGAGCTCGAGACGGTGTGTGACGAGCTGCTGGAGCGAAAAATCGACTGCCTGCCCGTCGTGGATGCAGACGGTAACCTGCTCGGAATCGTCACCGCATCGGATTTCCTGAAGTTGGCTCGCACGCTGCTGCAGATGACGCGCCGCTTTGAGACGTCGGACTCCGACCTGAACGCATCCTGACGATTCTGGTGGTTTCGTACCACCGCCCGGGCCTTTCTGGCCGCAACCCCGGTCCTTGTACAGGCTGACCCGAGCGCGCTCGCAGAACCCTGGCGTGCGCATCGGGGCAAAGCGCAGCGGGCATGCCGCTACACGCTACACTGCGCCCTGCCGCCACCAGGCCGTCACAATGACAAGGAATGCCATCCCGCATAATGCCACCAGCATCCAGCGTAGTCGGGCCGCCTGCTGGTCGTTGCTGCGCCCATACGAGGTGTTCATGAGCGCCGCCATGCGACTTGACTTGGATGGCTGTCCATTCGATTCGGTCATCATCTCCACCGTCTCCTGAACATGCGAGACCCGCTCTTCGCCAAAATTCAGGCCCAGCTACGAGCATAGACGCGTTGAACCAAGGTTTCCAGATAGGCGCGCACAAAATCTGGCCGCCAGTCGCGCTGGCGCCCATGGAAGGCGTCACCGACCGACCTTTCCGCTCGGTCATCCGTTCGCTGGGTGGCGTGGGACTCACCGTCACCGAGTTTGTCTCTTCCGAGGCCATGACGCGCGATGTGCGAGACGCCTGGCGCATGGCCGAGCTTGACCCGGGCGAACATCCCGTCTCGATTCAGATTTATGGCCGCGACCCCGAACGCATGGCGCAGGCCGCACGATTCTGCCAGGGCCTTGGCGCAGACATCGTCGACATCAACCTTGGCTGCCCATCCAAGCGCGTCACCTCGGGGTGCGCCGGATCAGCCCTGATGCGAGAGCCCGAGCTCGCCAATGAGATTTTCGACGCCGTCGCGCGCGCGGTCACCGTCCCGTGGAGCGTCAAAATGAGGCTCGGCTGGGACCACAGCGACTACACCGCGCCCCAGATCGCCGCAGCGGCACAGGCGCGCGGCGCTCAGCTGATCACCGTGCATGGCCGTACCAAGAGCGACGCGTATCGCTACCCGGCCCGCTGGGCACCAGTTCGGCAGGTTCGCGATGCCATCTCGGTTCCGTTGCTGGTGAATGGCGACATCGTCGATGCGGCCACCGCCCGACAGGCGCTGGCTGACTCAGGCGCCGACGGCGTGATGATCGGCAGGGCGGTCATGTCCGACCCATGGGCGCTCCGTCGCGTCTCGGCGGAGTTATACGGCGGGGAATTATGGGAACCCACCGCCGACGACCGAAAAAACTTTCTGTTTCGTTATCTCGATGAAGTCGAAATCGATGCGGAACGCGAAGGACGTGACGAGCCCGGCAGGCGCTCGCTCGCCAAACTCCGAAAGGTAATCGGTTACTTTTCGAGGGGCATGCACGGCTCTGCCCGATTGCGTGCCACGCTTCAGAGTGTCGATACCACCAGCGAAGCCCGGGACATGATTGGCGAGTTCTTCGCGCGTTCTTTTTTTCAGGGCGGTCATCAGCCCGGCGTTGACGTTCACCCCGACTCCCCGGAACCCTGAAATGCGCGAGAAAACACAGTCGTTCTCTACGAGTTTCTGCCCCTCGTCGATCGCGGCGATTTGCTGTTTCGCTGCTGCGGCCTGTGGAGTCAGCGAAGACACAAATCAGCGCGGTTCTTCTGCTGCCGATGTGACCGCTGATACGGATGCCGCCGCGGATGGGTCGTCAGCCCTGCCTGTACCCGGCACCCTGACGCTGGCCGACGGCACGCTGGCGACAGTTCTCCCCGAAGGTTCACGCGTCGTGGCCCTGCAGGCCGCCGACTGGGCGTGGGAAGGATTCAATCACCGGGTAAGCCAACTGGGAGTCTGGCCCACGCTGAGCGAGACCGGTGAGCTGGCGAGCGCCGAACTCACATTTGTGGGTGGTGATTTTACCACCGGTGCCATCGCCGAAGACGACGCGCTGGTCTCGGCCCGTTGGGTCAGTATGGCGGCCGATCAGGCGGTGTGGCTGGACGTCCGCGCCATGGTGCCCTCCAGCGAAGAGCTCGTTCAGCGCATTGATATCTCGCAGCTCCGTCCGCTCTGGGGAGATGCCGATGTGGTCGCGGCGCTGGTGGGCGTGCGCTTCAATACGGGTGTAGAACAGTCCGATACGTATCCCGGGGGGTATGACCCTTCACTGGGATTTACCAGCCGCGGGTTTGGCGTGTTCGCAACGCTCGACGCTACGCGACAACCCGGCGCAGTCGAGGTGTCGATTCGCTTCGAACATGGTCTGGCCGAGGATGAGGTGTTGCGCGCCGATATGAACGCGGCCATGCCATTTGCACAAACCGAAGCCGACATCAGGATTGTTCTTTTCACGCCGGCAAACAATGCGCCGAGCGAGGTGTTTTCGCATGAGTTTCAGTTCGAACAGCCGGGAGACCCGCCCCGATTTACGTCGGCGCTGCAGCCTGAACCGACCGACGAGCTGCGAAATTTTGTCACTGCGGCACCGGGTGCGCCTGCAGGAAATGTCGCGCTCAGCGGGTTTAATCTGAAATTTTTTAATCATTGTGAGCCCGGCGACGCCTATTACGGGCAGGGTGAGTGTAACGAGGTCTGTGAGTTTCAGGGCTTCGCGCCGGGTGAATATATGCGCCGATTTGCGGTCGGCGTTGAGACGGTGCAATGCTCCGAAAA
Source organism: Myxococcales bacterium (assembly GCA_018970625.1). The sequence continues at coordinate 11,586 of JAGWVZ010000030.1, forward strand.
CCCCGAAACATGTCAGTTTCGGTTTGCTGCCCACGCCGGAAACGAGAGTCAGGGACCGGTTTTTCGGTCGATGCGCTACGAAGCTGTCGGGCGCTTTGCCTGGGTAGCCGACCCGGATGCCTTCACGCTGGAAGGCTCCGCTGAGTTTCCCGCTGGCACCACGACGGTAGATTTTTAAGCCCGGCCTTGCCGCCGTCAACGCTACGCCGCGTGGTCAGGTGACCCATTCGCGTACAGGCCAGCCCTCACGCCATGCCAGACGTCGCAATCGTGGATCAGGATTCACGACCACCGGATGTCCCACGGCATATAATCCCGGCGCATCGGACAATGAATCGGTATAAAACCAGGCGTCTTCCAGCGTGCCCCCATGACGCGCCAGCCACTGCTGCGCGTGTTCCACCTTGCCCCTGCCATAGCACATGGGCGACAGAATCTCGCCCGTCAGCCGGTTATCGTCGTCCTTGCCGAAATGATTTGCCAGCCAGTCATCAAATCCCCATGCCTGGGCCGCAATATCGGCCTGCCAGCAGGAAGTGTTCGATAAAATCACGAGTCGGTGCCCCTGTGAACGGTGCCAGGCCATCGCTTCACGGGCCTGAGGCAGCAGGCGATGCACAATATCGCGATCAAACCACGCCGCGGTGCGCGCGATAATATCCGTTTCGGGAACGCCACGATAATGGGCGAGCGCCTGTGCATACGCCGCGGGGAGATCTATCAGGCTCAGGTGGTAGCCCAGTGACCAGAGCAGCGCACGCGCCAACTGCCGTGCAGAAATGCGGCCCTTTTCAAACTCATATTGCGCAAATAAACGCCCACTGTTCACGTCGATCAGCGTGCGATCCAGATCGAAGAATGCAACGGGAGATGCGGGGAGCGAAGATCGAAGCGCGTTCATGGCAGCGATTTGGGACAAACGGTAACGGACGCCGTTATGTACAGCCGTCAGGGCGGCGGTGGCAAGGCGTAGCACTACACCAACACGATTGGCCAGAACCCCCCGGGAAAACTCGCGAACGGTCGGGCGACGGCGAACCCCGCACTTGTCAGATGGCGGGCAAACTGTCAGCACCGGCCCGACAGCGCGTTCTGCTATGGGCTGGACCCCGAACATGGCGACAAAAGGAGAGAAGATGCGGATACTTCACACAGCCGACTGGCACCTGGGCTGCACGCTGGGGCAGAACCATGCGTCGCGAACGCAGGAGCATGCAGCGTTCCTGCAATGGCTGCTGGCGACCATTCAGGAGCAGGGCGTCGAGGTGCTGCTGGTCGCGGGCGACATCTTCGATCAGGCGCAGCCCTCCGCCGAAGCCCAGCAGCTGTACTACGACTTTCTGGGGCAGGCCGCTCGCCTCCCGGGACTCCGGCGCGTCGTCATTACCGGCGGCAATCACGACTCAGCCACCCGGCTCGACGCGCCGGACGGCGTGCTCAGGGCGTTGCAGGTATCGGTGGTGGGCGGCTACTCCAGGTCTCTCGACGCTGCGCGTTATCTGGTGCCCGTTGCCGGGGACGATGGCCAGGTAAAGCTCGTGGTCGCAGCCGTCCCGTATGTGAACGAATGGCGCCTTGGTCAGACCGATCAGTCCGATGCGGGTGCGTTGATGCAAGGGTTTACCGCGCTTTATTCGTCGCTCGCCGATGCAGCCAAGGCGCGGTGGCCCGAGGCTGCGCTGGTGGCAACCGGGCACCTGACGTGCGCCAGAGACAAGACGATCGTCGAAGGGCACGCCAGCGATGAAGATCACGTCGGTTCACTGGATGCGCCTCAGGAAATTCACAGGGTAGGGACTCTGGGCGCCCTGCCACCATCCATATTTGACCAGCGATATCAGTATGTTGCGCTCGGTCATATCCATCGCGGATTTCCGGTCGAGAGACCGAGGGTGTGGTATAGCGGAACGCCGGTCGCGGTGAATTTTGCGGAAGGTGCGTCACCCCGGCGAGTGCTGCTGGTAGATGTGCAAGGTGGCGCCCTGCAACAGGTCACCCCGCTTGTTGTGCCGTGCACTCGGCAGGTCATCGAGATTCGTGGCGATGAAGAGAAAGTAAAAGCCGCGCTCAGGTCACTCCAGCCGGTTGGAGAGCAGCCGGCGCTGGTGTCGGTGATTCTGGAGAGTGACAAGCCGGCGCTCGGTCGGCGCGACGCGATGGTTCGGTTTCTGGAGCAGCAGTTTCCCGATGAGGTGACCCGACCCCTGCTGTCCGCGTGGCAGGAGCGGCGGCCTTCTTCAGAACAGAGCGTTGCCAACGCGCTACGCACGCCAGCAGAACGTCCTACTCCGGAGGGTGTTTTCAGGCGTGCGTGGATCGCGAAACATGGCGCCGAGCCGGACGTCGAGATTATGCGGGCGTTTCATAGCCTTTTAACGACCGAAAATCTCTAAGGGGGGATATGCGAATTCATGCCATTAAAACATTAAATCTGAATTCACTTTATGGTGAGCAACAGCTGAATCTGGACCGCGACCTGAAAAATCATTCGCTGTTTCTGATTCGGGGTGAAACGGGCGCCGGAAAATCCACCATTCTGGACGCGATCTCGCTGGCGTTGTTTGCACGCACCGCACGCCTCGCGGACACCAGCACCCGGGGGGGTGGTGTAGATGACGCGGATCCGAGATTGATCCTGTCAGACGGGACGGGCGAAGGATACGCGCAGGTCGATTTTAGCGTGATGAACGAGGGCGTGCGCTATTACTGGCGCGCTCGGTGGTCCGTGGCGCGCGCTCGCAATAAAGCCGAGGGCACGCTGCAAAGTCCGAAGCGGACGCTGATTCGGCTTAGTGAGAACGGTGACGAGCTGCACACGCTGGTATCGTCCGAGACGAAGAAAGACTTTCGTGAGCCCTTTGCGACGGCGCTTTGTGGCCTTGAGTACGAGGATTTTTCGCGCACGGTGATGTTGGCTCAGGGGCAATTTCAGCAATTCCTGCGCTCCGACCACAAGCAACGAGCAGAATTACTCGAGCGGCTCACCGGCACGCAGGAATATGCGGACATTGGCATGCGGGCCTCGGAACGCAAAAAGCAGGTTGATGCCCGGGTAACAGAGCTGAAAACCCAGATTGGCGGTGTCGAGGTACTCACCGAGTCACGGATTAGTGAGCTGCGCGAAGAAATGCAGGCGCTCGGGAGGCAGGCGAAGGAGCTGCGTGAGCGGAGTATCGAAGTCAGGCGATTTCTGGAGTGGCTGCAGCAGGACGAACGCTTGCAGCAGGATAAGGTGCGCGAAGACGCTCGATTATCGACAGTCGTGCTGGAGCTGCAGGAATTCGCTCCCTCGCAGGAACGTCTCACCACGCATCAGCGAACCGAGCCTGCCGCACAGTTGCTGACGAAATGGCGGGATGCCGAAAAGGAACATCAAACACGCGCCGAAAGGCACGGCGTTGCCGCCGGAGAGATGGACGCGGCGGCCCTCGCAGAATTCGAAAGCGATAAAGCGCGTCAGCTGTTTGCGCAGGAGTTCGAGCAGACACGCGAGCGCGCTCTGGCGGTTGAGCCGCAGATCGCACTCGCCCGAACGGCGTGGTCGGCACGAGGCACGGCGCTGTATCAGTTCACGGAAGCCAACGAGGCTTTGACCCGTAAGCAGACCGCACAGCAGCTGGCGAATACGACATTTCAGGAGATGGTGTCCCTTATTCAGCAACAGCATGAATTGCTGGAAGTGGTGAAGACGACTCTTGAGGAGTTTGAGGGGACAGATGACCTGATTCCCCGATTGCCAGTCTGGAAAACACGCCTCGACG
>JAGWVZ010000634.1 GCA_018970625.1 Myxococcales bacterium
TTTTCGGTGAACGCGCCACTCGTCAGTTGAGATTCCAGGTGAATGACCCCGAGAAGACGGTCGCGGTACATCAGCGGCACTGACATGGTCGCCTTCACGCTGTGCATGATGACCGACTTGGCTTTCGAGAAACGAGAGTCCAGCTGCGCATTGGTCGACAGCAGGGCCGCTTTCTCGGTGAGGACCTCATTGAGAATCGAGCGCGATATCGGGATATCACGACGCAGCGGGTCCGGATAACGCTCCCGCGTGGCGGCAGGCACAGCTTCGCCACTCTCGGGGTCCACGAGCATGATAGCGCCCCGGTCGGCCGCAAACATCTCGAAGGCCTTCTGCAGAATCCGGTTCAACAGATTCTCGAGGTCGAACTCCAGAGAGAGCGCCCGGTTCAGTTCATTGGCGATGCGAAGCTTCTCGTAGTCCGCTTTCAGCTGCTCCAGCGTCGCCACCTGTTCAGCGGGCGGAAAGTGGTTGTTGTTTGTCTCTTTCAGCCGTTTCTGTACGGCCGACTCCTCGTCCGGATCGGTAATCTTGACGCGTGTGCCGGTGTTGCTGCTCGTCACCCTCGAATCCGCGCGGAACGTCAGCTCCGTGGCCCCGATGGTCACCCGGTCACCGTCGTACACCCGCACGCGATCCGTAACCACGGCGCCATTCAGCAGCGTCCCGTTACGACTCCCCACATCAAACAGCACGTAGGCATTGATCGAGTTACCCAGCCGCTCAATCACCGCATGTTCTTTCGAGACGACACGCTCCAGGATCTGAATGTCCTGATCGGGATGACGACCGATCGAGAGCTTGTTCTCAAAAGTGACGGTCCGTCTTGTACCGTCCGAGTCAGTGAAGGTAATGCGTGGCATGATAGCGTGTACGCCCGTGACGCTGGTCTAAGCTGAGGGAATATCCTACCGCTACTTTGGCTTGTCCACAAGCAAACCTTCGCACCGTGCGTCAGCCATCATGAGTTCCATACTTCAGCAGCGTGCGCGCGTTCTTGTCGTGGATGACGAGCATGAACATGCCGCCACGCTGGCCCGATTGCTGGCGCGCGAGGGCTTCGACTCCGTCGTCGTCCATCAGGTACACGACGCCCTGCACGAACTCCGGCAGCAGGCGTTCGACGTCGTACTGACCGACCTCGTCATGCCCGGGCAGACCGGGATTGACCTGCTCCGCTCCATCCGACACCTCCACCTGCCCGTGGACGTGATTCTGATGACCGCCTTCGGCACCGTCGAACGCGCAGTCGAAGCCATGCGAAGTGGAGCACACGACTTTCTCGCCAAGCCGATCAAGCGCGCCAACCTGATTCGGGCCGTGGAGCGAAGCCTCGAACGACGAACCCTGGTTCGTGAAAACGAAGACCTGCGAAATCGCCTTCAACGGGTCGTTGAAGGCGGTGGCATGATCGGCGCCGCCGCATCCTTTCGGCGCTCATTGCGGCTCGCAGAACAGGCCGCTGCCAGCGATGCCACCGTCCTTGTGCAGGGCGAATCCGGAACCGGTAAGGAACTGGTTGCCCGGTATATTCACGCTCGCTCCGCTCGACACGACAAACCCTTTGTGGCGCTTCACTGCGCTGCACTGCCCGAGTCCATCATCGAGTCCGAGCTCTTTGGTCACGAGCCCGGCGCCTTTACCGGCGCCACGCGACGAAAACCCGGTCGATTCGAGACCGCCGACACCGGCACCCTCTTCCTCGACGAAATCGGCGAGTTACCGCCGTCTGTTCAGGTCAAGTTGCTCCGCGTGTTGCAGGAAGGCGAGGTGCAACGGCTCGGCTCCAACTCCACCATCCGCGTGGACGTCCGCATCGTCGCCGCCACCCATCGTGACCTCGCCCAGATGGTGCGCGACGGAAAGTTCCGCGAAGACCTCTTCTATCGCCTTCACGTCATCCCGGTCATGCTCCCGCCGCTCCGTGAACGACGTGAAGATATCGAGCTCCTGGCACAGCACTTTGTCACCCACTTCGCCATGTCCAATGGCCGTACGCCGCCTGCGCTCTCGCCAGCAGTACGGCGCGGACTGGAAGCCTGGCACTGGCCCGGGAACGTTCGAGAACTGCAGAATGTCATCGAGCGTGCCGTCGTGCTCGATGCCGACGGCGTCATTGATCTCGATGACCTGCCCGGACAACTCGGCCCCGCCTCAGGTGCTCCCCCCACCCTCACGGTAGCCGTTGGAACTCCACTGGCCGACGTCGAGCGACGGCTCATCCTGGCCACGCTCGAACACACGGGTGGCGACAAGGCGCTGGCAGCCTCGATTCTGGGGGTCGGACGCCGAACCATCTACCGGAAACTCGAAGAGTTCGATGCGGGTGGACCTGTCGAGGACGAGGGCGACCCACCGTGAGGTCAGCACCCTGCTTCTCGCCCCGGGCTCAGGGCGATCGCAAAGTCGTGAGCCCGGGTGCGGCGAGCCTTGACGTGATCCGGGCTGGATGATCTTCGCTTG
>JAGWVZ010000635.1 GCA_018970625.1 Myxococcales bacterium
GAGCCGGCTCTGATCGCCGCACACGTCGACCGGGCGCGGGAGTCGATCTCCGACGCCTTCCGCCACATCTTCGACGAAGTGCTCGTCAGTGCCCATCGAGAGCTGACCATCAAGCCCGACAGCCTTCCGGCCAAGGTCAGGTTCGTCACCCTCTACCACCTCGTGCTCGAGGGGACTCTCGGACTGACGTCCTTCCATTTCGCGACCGAGTACATGAAGCGGGAGGGGCTGCTCAAGGGCTTCGTCGACGGGTACTCGCGAATCCACAACGACGAAACACGCCACATCGGCTACGGAGTGTGGTTCCTGCGCGAGACAGTTCGCGAAGCCCCGGAGATGGCAGATCACGTCCGCGCAATGCTGAGGGAGCTGCTCCCGTCCGTGGCCGAATCGCTGAAGCCCCCGGGCGATGGCGCAGGCGAACTCGGAGTGACTGAGGATGACCTGCGCTCGTTCGCCCTCGGCGGACTCAGCCGCCGGCTCTCGATCATCGGGGTGCCGATCGAGACCATCGTCCCCTGAGACGAGCGGGCATCCAGCCGGTGAGTGGCACCGCCCGCGCACCATCCGACTCGCCCGAAGTGGCGAGGTGATCTGCCGCCTCCTGCGCCGCCACGGGGAGCACAGCAGCTATCCGCAACGACTGCGGGGCCAGGCCCCTCGACCCGGCCCCGCTCGCAAACCTCCGCTTTCAACCCGGGACTACGGGGTCAGCTTGACCCAACCAGTCCACTTGCCTGCCTTGTTGGATGCCCTGACCCACACGGGCTGCGCGAAGCTCTGACGCAAGAGCTCCCCAGCAACCGCATTCGAGAAGGCGAGAATGCCATTCGCGTAAGTCGCCCTCTTCGGAGCCGATGCCGAGTCCGAGGGCTTGGCGCCCACCGGCCTACCCTTGCTGTCAACAGCGACCTGAAGGGTCTGCAGCTTGGCGGCATTGCGAGTGTCACCGTTGGTCGAGAACAGCGCGCCAACCTTGATCGCCCACCTGTCGCCCTTCCTGTAGACGGTCTTCGTGCCAGCAGGCGGCGTCAGGACCGTCGGGATCGTCACCGACGACGGCGCAGCAACCACAGTCCACGACACGGTCGCAGCCTGACCAACATTGCCTGCCGAATCAAGCGCCCTGACCGAGAAGACATGTGCCCCCACCGAAAGGCTGAGCAGACCCTGAGGCGAGACACAAGCCGCATAAGCCCCACCGTCAACCGCACACTCAAAGCTCGCACCAGACTCACCCGTGAACGAGATCCACGCACTCGTCGTTGACGTCGAGCCCGATGGAGCACCCGACAGGACCGGCGCAGCCGGCGCAACACTGTCAACGACCCACGTAACGGATGAAACATCGCTGATGTTTCCGGCTGCATCCGTTGCGCGAACCCGCAAGGTGTGCGAACCATCAGCCAAGCCGTCAAGATTCTCAGGCGAAGCCTCACACGGACGCCACGCACCACCGTCAAGCGAACAGGTGAACGTCGCGCCAGCCTCACCGGAATACGAGATCGCGGCGCTCGTCGACCTCGAGGGCGACGTGGACGGACTGTCGAGACTGACGACCGGCGCAGCAGGCGCGGTGACATCCACGACCCACGTGACCGAGCCCGCATCACTCAGGTTGCCCACAGCGTCCCGCGCCTTTACGCGGAAAGTGTGGCTTCCCTCACCAAGGTCAGTCAGCAGAGCAGGTGAGTTCGGGCAAACCTCATACGAGGCACCATCGAGCGAGCACAAGTAAGTTGCGCCGGGAACGCCCTCCCAAGCGACCGTCGCCGACGTGCTGTTGCTTGGCGAAGACTCCGGGCTCGACAGGTCGACGACCGGTTCCGCATGAGGCACCGTGTCAACATCCCAACTGACGCTTGCCTCCTGACTCTCGTTACCGGCATCGTCAACAGCCTTCACCGAAAACGTATGCAAGCCATCAGCGACACTCGACAACGACACCGGCGACGCTGAACACGCCGTCCACGCGCCACCATCAAGCGAGCAACTGAAGCTCACCCCAGCCTCACCCGAATACGCGATCGAGGCAGTCGTCTCATTGCTCAAATGAGCCGAAGGCGAAACCCTCGACACACTCGGGGCAACCGGCGGAGTGCGATCAACCGTCCACGACGAAGACGTCCCAACCGCACTGACATTGCCGAGGGCATCAGTCTGGCGAACCGACACCGAATGACTGCCGTCAGCCAACCCGGAAACCGAATGCGAACCGGTCGTCCCCGACACGCTCGAACACTCACCCCACGAACCCGCATCGAGACGGCACTCGACAGTTCCATCCGCCTCGCCAAGGGTGAACCCGATCGTCGCAGTTGTGCTGTTCGTCGGTGACGAGGGCACACCGGTGAACGAACCGGGAGCGGAAGGTGCGGTCGCATCGACAGTCCACGCGGAGGTCGTGGCTGCCTCACTGACGTTGTCCATGTCATCGACATGGCGGACCGACACGGTGTGGCT
>JAGWVZ010000031.1 GCA_018970625.1 Myxococcales bacterium
TGGGACTCGCCATCGTGAAGAAGATGGTCGACGAACATCAGGGCAGCATCTCGTTCACATCGCAACCCGGGGTGGGCACGACATTTGAGGTTCGTCTGCCGCTTGGCCTGAGCGAGGACGAACACACCGATGTGCCCGGGAGCCCCGCTCTGGTTACAGCTGCGTCCTGAAGCGTGCCTGTTTGGCCCGCCGGACTGTCAGGGCGTTGTCCCGGGTGCAACCGTAGGCGCCTGAGCGGCGCGGGTCTCAATGTATTCCATGGCGACCGTAGCCAGCTGTGCGTGGTCGGCACTTCGCGGGTTCTCGACGATCGCGCGCAGGGTAGGGATCGCGCTGGGGGTGCCGATCTGCACCAGAGCTGCCAGGGCGTAGAGCGCGACCTGATCGTCCTCATCATCGACGCCTCGTGCGGCTGCTCGTGAGACGCGTTCGTCCGGTTGAACCTCGGCCAGTCGCTCCAGCACGGCCTGCTTCTGCGCCTGAGGGGCCGAGCTATCCAGCTCTTCACCCATTCGTGCCACCTGTCGCTCGAACAGGATGCTGATCTCCTCGGCGTCCGCTGGCCTGTCGTGTTCCTGAAACACGCGGATGAGCTCGATGTAGGGTGGAAGGTACGCAGAGTCGATACGGGTCGCGTTGCGCAGCGACGTGGTCGCCGCTGGAATGTCACCCATGCCCTCGTGCGAGAGCCCCAGCATGTATTCCAGCTGTGCCATCGGCGGCGCCGAGGCGCGCAGGTCGTTGAGTACGCGCATGACCTGGTCGTGGCGTTCCTGCTCCAGGTAGATGGCGGCGAGCAGCAGCATGCCACGCCCTCTGACTTCGCTCGGCTCGGCCGTCTCGGAGAGGGTCAGCAGCGCGGTGATGGCAGCGTCCTGTCGTCCGGCGCGCATGGCATCGGCCGCGAGTTCGAAGAGCTCGTTCTGGCCTTCGCCAGCGGGTGCGAACTCCGTTACGAGCCGGGCGCCCTCGCCCGACGAACCTTCGACCGGCGCCTGTTCTGCGGGCTCGACGACGACGCTGTCTGCGCTGCCTTCCGAAGGGGAGGGCGCGGCAGAGCCATGAGCGGCAGGCGCGGTCGACTGCTCCGCCGTTCCTTGTGGCGGGGTCGTAGAGCAGGCCGACGCCATCAACACCAGGGAGAATGCGAAAAGGCGATTCGAGTTCATGGTAATGGACCTCCCACGCTCAGGTAAGTCGTTCCGTTGTAAACCCAGATATAGTTCTGTGCGTCATCGGCAAACACGACCCGGTGGCCCTGGCGCGAGATGACATGCGCGATATCTGAGGTGGAAGGCCCCAGCAGGAAAAAAAGTGCGGCGCTTCGGGGGTTTACGAATCCGTTTCGCACATCGTACCGAATGGCAAAGTCGCGCACGGGTGGAGCAGTGCCCGATGCCAGATGGATCGTGAACTGTTGTGGAGTGATGAAGGGCGTGTCGAGTGGAATGCGTGCGACACGGCTCTGTGCGTCGTCACGAGGCACACATACATTTCCCACCGCCCTGAAAGGCGATGTGTGGCCCGTGTTGTCGCCTGACCACAGAAACGAACGCGCGGCCCGAATGAAGATCGGCAGGGGTTCGCCCAGACATTGCGAGGGTGGCAGTGAGGTCACCAGGTTCTGCGACGCTGCGTCGGGTACGACACCGATGCGCACGCGGTCAGGTTCGACTGCCAGCACCTCGTACTCGGCGCTGATACGGTCGATGATCGGTGTGGCATTGCTGGTCAGAACAAACGGTTCACACGCAGGATCAGAGGTTCGGGCAGAGCGGCGCTCAAAGATGAGCCGGTCACCGGGCACGACACCCAGCTGGCAGAAATTCGTGGCGGTGCTGCAGGCCTGCGGGCAGACCCGACAGACAAACAGTTCATCGCTGCAGAGGTCTGCGCCGCCGGCGCAGAGCGCTCTCGCCTCGGGACACTCACTAAAATCCAGCCCGATGGAGCACACGTCCCGGTTTCTCGTGCACGGGTCCGCACCGAGCAGCTCCACCCACTCGCCATTGCCGGTGACCAGCGCATCGCTACGGTTGGTGCCGGGAATTCGACCTTCCCAGACGGCCCGGAAGATATCTTCGGTCGTGCGGTAGTCATCGGGGGTGGTCGTCGGTTCAATGCCCGACTCGTCGTCTCGCACGCGCCAGGTTTGCAGCTGTGGCAGGGCCAGATAGGCATCGGCAGGCATGGTGGTGTACTCGGCGGTCAGCTCTGTGTCGCCAACAGCCTCTGGATTCACCACCGTGGGGTGGGGCAGCCGCTCGTCGCCACAGGTGACCTGCGCGCTGCCCAGAAGGTCGAAGGCGGCTGTGGGAACATCGCAGGTCAACAGACGCACCCGCGCTGCGTCGTTCTCCAGGTCGGTCCGGGAGAGTCGATAATCCGATTCCTGCTGCTCGATGTTGCCGTTGGCGTCTTCAACGATGAAGCGCCGCGCGATGACCAGTGGGTCGGCAAAGCCGGCCGTCAGCGCGACGTGCGCGACCTGATCCTGCACGCGCAGGCGCCGCCCGTCCGTCAGCGAGCGGGTCGCAATATCGAACGAGTAGGTCACCAGCGATGTGGCGCTATTGCCGCTGAGCGGAATGCCGGGAAAGCGCGCGTATTGCGGGTGCGTCTCGTTGGGAGCCAGGCGGTCGCCCGTGGCAGCGTCAAAGACCAGCAGCTGCGAACCCGAAGCATCGGCGACCAGCAACAGTTCGCCGTCGTCGGTGAGCGCGACCTCGGACGGAACCACCAGACGGACCGGGGACTCAGACTCGGACCATGCAGCGTAACATCCTGTTTCTGAAGGCCAATCTGTCTGACCGTCGCCGTCGTTGTCGAGGCCGTCACGACAATCGGCCATGGGCCCGTCATCGCTGGGTGCGATGCTCAGGCCACGCTCAAACTCCGACGCGCCATCAGACGCTTCACAGCCCGGGTCGTTGATGTCCGTCAACCCGTCCAGGTCATCATCGAACCCATTGGAGCAGGGCGGTAGTCCGACCAGACCTTCCTCGGATCCAAACTCAGGCGTGAGACAGTCGGGGTCGTCTGCGTCCGCGACGCCATCACCGTCATTGTCGAGGCCATCCGAACAGATCAGGGACTCGTTGATAGACTCCGAGCCATCGGGATTAAAGCACTGCGGGTCGTCGAAGTCGCTAACGCCATCACCATCGTTGTCGATGCCATCGCGGCAGTCCGGTGTGAGTGACCATCGCAACGTCTCACAGGCCGAGGTGCACGAGGGGGCGCCCGTTGACGGGTCAAGCGCGAGGTCAAGCACAAGCACGGTGGTCTGCCCATCGCGGGTGACAAAGACCCGGCCGTCTGCCCCCACGGTAAAAGACGCGGGCGGTGCATCCAGCGGAATCGTGCCTTCGACCGTGATGGCGCCTTCGAGTGTGCAGTCCGAGCGATGCACTCCGGCTTCGCCGTCACAGGTGACGTCCAGACGGACGATGGACAGCGAAGAGGTAAGGCGCTGCGAGACGACGAAACGAGACGTGCCCGGGATGTTCCGAATCAGCTGCGGCGATGAAGCAAGGCGCAGCGGCTGGCCCAGAGGCACGCCCTGCACCACATTGACGGCGCTAAGCGCGGGGTCGCGCGCGGAACCGACAAGCGCGACGGTGGGTACGAGGCCTACTGCGATGGTGGAAGGTCCGTCGGGGACATCGATGCCGGTATTCCCCGGCTCGCCGGGGTCAAAGTCCACGTAGGCCGGTCGATTCGTGTCCAGCGAGACCAGCTGGATGTCGGCCCGGCCTGTGTTCGTGACCGCAACGCGTGACGTGACGTTGCTCTGCGATGCACACGCTGAAGCGGGCAGGTACTCGACCGCGCCGGTTTCGGTGAGCTGGTTGCACCACTGTGCGATGGCCAGTGCGGCAGGCGATTCAAGGGTGGGTACAGGCGGGCGCTCTGGTTTGCCGCACGCGATGAATGTGCTCACCAGGACGGGTGCCAGCGTGAAGATCGGCGACGTGGGGCGAAATCGTTTCATTGGACAACCGCCACCACGGTTCGGAAGAACGGGCTCGTTGGATTCAGGTCAATGACACCGATGCTGTCGGTGTCGAACAGCGTCACGTACAGCCGCTGGTGGCGGACGCCATCCCAGGCCAGTCCGAAGGCCAGTCCGGTTAGTTCAATGCGGTCCAGCAGCACTCCGGTTGTACCGTCGATGACGGCGATGGCCTCATCGTCGGCCAGAGCAACGTACAGGATGTCCCGTCCCTGTTCATGGATGGCGACAAGGTCGGCGGGGGCGCCGTCGAGGTCCACGCGGCTCAGCAGGGTATTCCGCGCCAGACCCTGGCCGTCGGGGCGCACGTCGAGCGTGTACAGAGCTGCGGGGTTCTGGCCTGTCAGCCATGCGCGCTCGCCGTCCGATGAGAACGCGACATCGCGCATCTCCACGCGGTCACCCGGAGTGGGCAGGCTCAGCGAACGGGCCGGTACGACGCCTCCAGCCTCGCCTTCCAGCGTGTGGAACCACGCCAGGGTGTAGATACGGGTGCCGAACCGCGAGGCCATCAGGACCTCACCCGTGGACGGCACCACCGCCAGCACGTTGGCACCCGTCTGAATCGCGCGTCCGGCCGTTGTCGATGTGCGCGGGTCATCGTTTGCGACGCTGACCAGGGTAACCTGACCATCGAGAGAAGCGACCATCCAGCTGTCGATGGTATTGTCGATGCCCGACTGGCGGGGGACGGGAATGACGGCGTACGGGTCTCTACCGATGCTTACGGAGCAGTCTTCGGGTATTTCGCCGCCCGGGCAGGTGACGCGTCGGCCATCTTCCGTCACACGCAGGATTTGGACGTCTCCGGTGCCGCGAACGGCAACGGCCAGCGAGTCGGGCATGTTCGGGTCGTCGCCGCTCAGGCTGACGCGCGCTCCGTAGCTACCGAAGTGCCAGGGTTCGTCGGTTGTTGCGGTGAGTGTGTCAGCGTCGATGACCGTGAGGTGTCCGCCCTCGGCGACGTCGAACTCCACGTTGAAGTTCGAGTTCACCACGTACACATAACGTCCGGAGGGGTGCACCGCGATACCGACCGGGTCGTTGATGTCCTGCCCGGTGGGCAGAAGCCCCTCGAACTGTGCGCAGGCACCGAGACCCACCAGAAGACCGAAGGCCAGCACCCATGGAGACGGTGCGGCGGTCACAGCCGAGGCTGTAGGCTTGCAAGACATTTGTGAATCAGGTGTGAGCGGCCGCTACAGCGTTGCGCAGGGAGGCCTGCGCCGCCGCGAGTCTGGCGACAGGGACACGGAATGGACTGCAGCTCACATAGTGCACAAGTCCCTGTTGCACAAAGGAGATGCTGCGCGGGTCGCCGCCGTGCTCGCCACAGAGTCCGATTTTGATGTCGGAACGGGTCGCGCGGGCTGCTTCGACCGCGAGTCGAATCAGGGTGCCGACGCCATCCCGATCGAGTGTTACGAATGGATCGGCGTCAAGAATGCCCGCCTGCAGGTAGCTGGGAAGAAACGTGCTGACGTCGTCGCGCGAGAAACCGAATACCGTCTGGGTGAGGTCGTTGGTTCCGAAACTGAAGAAGTCGGCGACGGCCGCGATCTCACCAGCGGTGGCACACGCGCGCGGCAGCTCGATCATGGTGCCGATAGGGAAGCCTTGTAACCACGCGGCTTCGGCCGCGTACTCGGTGCGGATAATGCCTTCGATGCGCTCTCGAATCTGCTTGAGTTCGCGAGCCGTCGCAATCAGCGGAATCATGATCTCGGGAAGTGGATTGCCGCCTTCAGCGCGTACCTGCAGCGCCGCGTCGAAGATGGCGCGGGCCTGCATGTCATAGATTTCGGGGTAGGTGATGGCGAGTCGGCAGCCACGATGTCCCAACATCGGGTTGGACTCTCGTAGCCGCTCAACGGTTTTGTGCACATCCTCGGCCGATAGCCCCATGCGCTCAGCCAGATCGTCGATGTCGGATTCCCGCTGAGGCAGAAACTCGTGCAGCGGTGGGTCCAGCAGGCGAATGGTGACCGGACACCCGGACATGGCCCAGAAAATGTCCACAAAGTCCTGTTTCTGAAACGGTCGCAGCTTCTCGAGCGCTTTTTCCCGCGCGCTGCGTCCATGGGCGAGGATCATCTCGCGCATGGTGTTGATGCGCCCATCCTCGAAGAACATGTGCTCGGTCCGCGTCAGGCCGATGCCCTCGGCTCCGAAGGAACGGGCCTGCGCCGAGTCGCTGCCGTTATCGGCGTTCGTGCGCACACCGATGGTGCGAACTGCGTCTGCCCACGACATGAGTTCGTGAAATGATGCCGTCAGCTGCGCGGGACGCAGTGGCACGGCGCCAGAGATGATATCGCCGGTTGTGCCATCCAGGGAGAGCACAGCGGATTCGTCAAAATGCCGTTCGCCAACCGCTATCGTTCGTGTGGCGAGGTTAATTCGGAGCGCGTGGCAGCCAACGATGCAGCATTTACCCATTTGCCTGGCTACCACGGCTGCATGGCTGGTCATGCCGCCGCGAGCCGTCATGATCGCCACGGCTGCCTTCATGCCGCGAATGTCTTCGGGGCTGGTCTCATCGCGCACGAGCACGCATGCGATTCCCTGTTCAGCAAGAGATTCAGCCTCGTCTGCGGTGAAAGCGATGCGTCCGGTGGCAGCGCCCGGTGATGCAGGCAGGCCGCGCGCAATGATGTCGAGGGCAACGGAGCGGTCGATCGCCGGGTGCAACAAGGCCTCAAGCCGTTCGGGCGAAACCCGGAGCACCGCCTCTTCACGCGTGATGACCCCTTCGTTTGCCAGATCGACTGCGATGCGCACCTCGGCGGCTGCCGTGCGTTTGCCCGACCGGGTCTGCAGAATCCAGACCCGCCCGCGCTCCACAGTGAATTCGATGTCCTGCATGTCGCGATAGTGACGTTCCAGCTGCGCCTGAATACGTCGAAGCTCCTCGAAGGCCTCTGGCATGACCGTCTGCATGCTGTCGTCACCTTCCCGAAGCTGCAAAATCGGCTGTGGAGTGCGAATACCGGCCACCACGTCTTCACCCTGCGCGTTTGCAAGGAACTCGCCGTAAAGCACAGGTTCTCCGGTCGCCGGGTTGCGCGTGAACGTCACCCCGGTCGCTGAGTCCTCACCCATATTCCCGAACACCATGGACTGCACGTTCACCGCCGTGCCCCACGTGTGGGGAATTTCGTTCATATTGCGATAATCAAACGCGCGCTTGTTGTACCAGCTCTCAAACACGGCGATGATCGCTTCTTGCAGCTGCGTGTGCGGATCGTCAGGGAAAGGCCGCCCGGCTCGTTGCAGAATGAGCGCCTGATAACGGTCTACAAGCTCCCGCAGATCGGCGTCTGAGAGCGCGTCGTCGGTTCGGACCCCCGCACGTTCGCGCGCTTCGTGCAGCTCCTCCTCGAAATAGTAGCTGTGAACGCCCATGACCACGTCGCCGAACATCTGAATCAGGCGTCGGTAGGAATCCCAGGCAAAACGGGCATTCCCTGTATGGGCAATCAGACCGTCAATCGTCCGAGAGCTGAGGCCCACATTCAGGATCGTGTCCATCATGCCGGGCATGGACACTCGCGCCCCCGAACGAACGCTTACCAGAAGGGGATTTGCCGGATCACCAAACCGGCGACCCATCTGCTCTTCGAGCCGCTGCAGCGCGACGTTCATCTGGTTGAGCAGCTCAGCGGGGAGCGTGCGAGACGCCCGATCATAGATGACGCTCACTTCGGTTGAGATGGTGAATCCCGGAGGCACCGGAATCCCCAGACGGGTCATCTCCGCGAGCCCGGCTCCCTTTCCTCCGAGCATCTGGCGGTCACCGCCAATGCCATCCGCCTGACCATTTCCGAACGAGTAGATCCAACGAGCAGACATGATAGTTCTCTGGGCGAACTCTGAGGAATCTGGAACGTCGCCGCTCAGGACGCCGATTCAGGAAGCGGCCTGAATGCGTGAGAGGTCGGCGAAGCGTTCAAACACGGAACGAATCCCTTTGAGCAGGGCGAGGCGATTGGCGCGCAGGGCCGGATCCGGGGCGTTCACCATGACATTATCGAAGAAACGATCGATGGGAGCCTTCAGCGTGACCAACTCGGCGGCCATGCCAGCAAAATCACGGGACTGCAGCGCCTGAGCCGTGACGGCATCAACCCGCGAGAGCACTGTTGCCAGGTTCTTTTCCGCGTCGAGCTCCAGACGGTCGGCAGCGAAAGAATCCGCGATGGTCGTACCCTCGTCTTCGGCCTTGCGCACGATGTTGACTGCGCGTTTGTAGCCGGCAGCCAGCGGCTCAAAGTCTGCCATGTCGCGCAGACGCGTCAGCTCTGCGCAACGGATCGTGGCGCTGGGGTAGTCGTAGCCAACGACAGCGACGACCGCATCGACAATGTCGGTGGCGAAGTCGGCACCCAGCCACGACGTGAGGCGTTGCACAATGAACGTGGACGCATCGGCGACCGTCTGCTCCGCGGAACGGAGTGCGGTGCCTCGCAACTGGCTGTAAGCAAAGGACAATGCCGCCGTCATGTCCAGCCTCAGGCCATGTGCGACCAGCGTACGCACGACGCCAATCGCGGCGCGGCGCAGCGCGTAGGGGTCCGCTGAGCCGCTGGGAATCAGGCCGAGCGCGAAGCACGCGACCAGCGAATCCAGATGCTGCGCGATCGCCACCACAACGCCAGCCGGTGTGGATGCCGGCGGGTCCGAGGCTCCCCGGGGCGCATAGTGCTCGTCAATGGCCACTGCGACTTCGGCGGTTTCGCCGGCCGCCTGTGCATAGTAGCGGCCCATAATGCCCTGCAGCTCGGGGAATTCGCCGACCATGCCGGTCACGAGATCCGCCTTGCACAGCAACGCAGCCCGGGTTGCCCACATGGCGATATCGCCTCGCTGCGGATACAGCGCAGGTGCCAACCAGCCCGCGATGGCCTCGATCCGCCGGGTTCGGTCACCGATGCTCCCGATGCGGTCGATATACACCACACGATCCAGATCGGCGACCCGGCTCTCGAGCGAGCGCTTGCGGTCTTCGCGATAGAAGAAGCGAGCGTCCTCAAGTCGCGCCAGTAGAACGCGCAGGTTACCGGCGACCACCACTTCCGGTTTGGCGACGACCATGTTGCTGATGAAGATGAACGCGTTGGCCAGCTTGCCCGGCATCGACTCAGCCGCGAAATATCGCTGGTGGGTCTTCATGCTGGTAATGAGCACCTCGCGCGGCACTTCGAGCAACGCCTCGTCGAATCGGCCGATCATGGGCACCGGCCATTCCACCAGATGGACCACTTCATCGACCAGCTCTTCATCGACGAGCGCGGTCAGGCCATGTTCGGCCGCCAACCGATGAACGCCCCGACGAATCGCGTCGCGGCGCTCGTCGGCGTCAGCCATGACCTTTGCGTCGCGCAGCTGCTGCAGCCAGGTCGATGGAGCCTCCACGACGAACTCCGCCGGGGCCATGAAGCGGTGACCGCGCGTGCTGCGTCCGGCATTCACCCCGGCAAAACTTACCGGGAGCACCTGCTGATCGAGCAGCGCGACAATCCAGTGAACGGGTCGCGAGAACGTCTCCGCATTCCAGCCCCAGCGCATGGAACGCTTCCAGGGAATGGCCGTGAACACTGACTGCAGCGCCTCGGTCAGAATGGCGGCCGCGGGCTGGCCCTCGCGCACTATGCGGGCGGCCACGTACTCGCCCTTTGCGGTTTCCAGCCGGAAGAGCGCCGAGGCATCCACGCCGCGCGAGCGGGCAAACCCGAGCCCGGCTGGTGTCAGCGAGCCGTCGGATGCAAAAGCCACCTTCGCCGAAGGACCTGTCGCGGTCTCCTCGACCGTTTCAGCCTGCGCCTGCACGCCGGAGATCGCCACCGCGAGTCGGCGGGGTGCTCCGAAGACGCGAACTTCTCCCACCGCCAGGCGAGCAGCAGACACACGAGCGATCACGTGCGATTTCAGCGCGACCAGCGCAGCATCAATTTCGCCGGCCGGGAGCTCTTCGGTACCAATTTCAAACAGCAATTCCATGGGTAATTCCTTTATCCGTTCGGGTTGCTGTTGTCGTCGCCGATAAATTCGGCCCGTCGCGCTTCATCGCGCAGCATCGGAAACCCGAGCTGCTGTCGCTTTGCAATCTGGGCTTCGGCCGCCGTACGGGACAGCGTACGAAGCCGCAGGATGTATTTCTGACGTTCGGTCACGCTGATGGCGCCGCGCGCGCCCAGCACATTGAACAGGTGCGATGCCTTCATGATGTAGTCCCATGCCGGCATGATCAGACCCAGCCCCAGCAGGCGGCCCGCCTCGGCTTCGCACTCTCCGAAATGGCGGAACAACAGCTCCACATCCGCGTGTTCAAAGTGAAAATGGCTGAACTCGACTTCGCCCTGAAAATGAACATCGGCATACGAGACGCCTTCGGTCCACATCAGGTCGGTGAACGTCTCGACGTTCTGCAGATACATGCAGATACGCTCCAGCCCATAGGTGATTTCGGCCGCGACGGGGCGCAGCGCGATGCCGCCGACCTGCTGGAAATACGTAAACTGCGTAATCTCCATGCCATCCATCCAGACTTCCCAGCCCAGTCCCCAGGCGCCCTGACTGGGCGCTTCCCAGTTGTCTTCGACCAGACGAAGGTCGTGGTCTTCGGCCTTGATGCCCACGGCGCGCAGGCTCTCGAAATACGAGGCGACCACGTCTGCTGGCGACGGTTTCAGCAGCACCTGGAACTGATAATAGGCACCCCAGCGGTTGGGGTTTTCGCCGTAGCGACCGTCGGCCGGGCGACGACACGGCTCGACGTAGGCCACCGAGTAGGGCTCGGGACCGAGCGCGCGCAGAAAGGTGGCGGGATTGAAAGTGCCCGCCCCTTTTTCAATGTCGTACGGGTGCTGGATGATGCAGCCGCGTTCGGCCCAGAACTTCTGGAGGGTCAGAATCAGGTCCTGAAAGTACATGCCGTTCCGGGGCGAGGGGACCCGTGTGGGCCCGACGGTAGCGAGGCGTAGGGGCTGCTAGCACCCCCGTTTTTCGAGTGTCAAGCCGAGGCAGCCTGTTTGAGCCCCAGCGGTGACGTGGTGCGTCATTCCGAGCAGAGCGAACGCAGAAGGCCCGGGTGGGAAGGGTGTACGCCGCTACCCGAACGCACATTTTGCAGGGCGGCGGTCAGCTCCGACACAGGCGCTTCGAGCAGACGCCCCACGCCTGATTCGACCACCGCCCTGAAACGTTCCACGTCTGAGGCACCCAGCGCAGGTTCGATCAGCGATGCCCTGAGGTTATGCGGGTCTGCAAACGTCATGGCCGCGACGAAGAACCGAC
This sequence comes from Myxococcales bacterium, assembly GCA_018970625.1. Next base: position 11,312 of record JAGWVZ010000031.1, read on the forward strand.
CGTCGCCAAGCGGGCGTGCGACCAACCACACCCGCGCGCCCTCTGGGTCGGCCGGGGTGGCCAGGCAGAGTCGGATGGGGTGACGTGCGGCCGACGTGATCGCGATGGTGGGATCGGTCAGGAGGGAGCCGATACGCCGAGGTCGGGTGCGGAGGCCGTCTGTCACAGGTTACCGAATTTGCTGATGATTTCGTTCATGATCTCGCGTGTACCTCCGCCGATGGGGTACAGTCGCGCGTCGCGGTACAGGCGCTCGACCAGGGTGCCATGCATGTAGCCGGCGCCGCCGAACAATTGCACAGCGTCGTCGACCACCCGGCTGCACACGTCGGTCGCGAAGTTCTTGGCCATGGCGACTTCGGCAAGGCAGGGGTCGCCCGCCCGCACTCTGGCTGCAATGCTCCAGACCATGGCCCGGCCCGACTCGACCAGGGTTGCCATATCGGCGAGCTTGTGGCGCGTGACCTGAAAGCCGTTGAGGGCTCGGCCAAACGCCTGGCGGTCGTGGGTGTAGCGGGCGGCGCTCTCGAGCGCCATGCTGGCGATCTCGACGGCGGCGACGGCGAGCATCAGCCGCTCGGTGGCGAAGTTCTGCATCGCGATGGGGAAACCGCCGTTTTCATCTCCGATGAGGGAATCTTCCGGTAAAATCATGTCCTCGAAGAACAATTCTGCAGTGTCCGAGGCGTGCCAACCCATTTTTTGCAGGTTGCGCCCCACACGGAAGCCCGGAGCGGTCGTTTCGACGGCGAAGAGTGACACGCCGCCTGCGCCCGGGCCGCCGGTTCGAGCCGCGACGGTGACGAGGTCGGCTCGCGTGCCACTCGTGATGAACACCTTACTGCCGTTCAGCTTCCAGCCCTTGGCGATTCGCTCGGCCCGTGTGCTCACGCTGGCGACGTCGCTGCCGGCGCCGGGTTCGGTGATGCCCAGGGCGGCGATCCATTCGCCGCTGAGCACGCGCGGCAGCCAGCGACGCTTCTGGTCGTCGGTGCCGGCGTTCAGAATGGGCGGCAGGCCGATCATGTGGGAGCCGAGCGAGGCCGACAATCCCGGAGAGCCCGACCGGGTCAGCTCTTCCGAGACGATCAGGATATGGAAGAGGTCGCCTCCGCTACCGCCCAACTCTTCGGGGAAGCCAACTCCGAGAATGCCTGCGTCGCCGCATACCCCGTAGATGTCGCGCGGAAACGACTGCTGCTGCTCCCAATGGTCAACGTAGGGTGAGAGTCGTTGTTGAACGAAGCGCCGGACATGCTCGCGAAAGGTGTGGTGCTCGTTGGCGAAGAAGAGCCGATCAGTGCCGCGCATGGCTGTCCAGACAGGGGAGGTGAGCCGGGTGAAGATCCGTTGGAATACGCTCGCGCGACTCCTCTGGCAACAGGCGGCGTGTCTTGACAGACCCACTTCGCAGGGTAAGGTCCGGCGCTCCCGCAGTGCGGTCCTATGGCCGCCGCAGCGGAACAAATCCGTGACCACGACGCTGCGAGCCCTCGCATGACTGAGCAGAATTCGACGCCCGAATCCGACTGGAAGGACACCATCTTTCTGCCGGTAACCGAGTTTCCCATGCGAGGCGATCTGCCGCAGCGCGAACCCGCCACGGTGGAGCGCTGGAAGCAGACCCGGCTGTACGAGCGCATGCAGGAACAGCGTGAGCGCGCGCCGGCGTTTACGCTGCACGACGGCCCACCCTATGCGAATGGTGACATTCACCACGGGCACGCGCTCAACAAGATTCTGAAAGACATTGTGGTCAAGTTTCGGTCGCTGGCGGGTTATCGCGCCCGATATATCCCCGGCTGGGACTGCCACGGCCTGCCCATTGAGCAAAAGGTGGACGAGCTGCTCGGCGGCCAGAAAGCGAGCATGGACGTCGTGTCGTTTCGACGCGAGTGCCGACAGTACGCGCAGAAGTACATCGACCTTCAGCGCGAGAGCTTTCGTCGTCTGATGGTGCTGGCCGATTACGATCACCCGTATCGCACGATGGACACCTCGTACACGGCGAGCATCGTTCGGCAGGTCGGCAAGTTTATGGAAGGCGGTTACGTGTACAAGGGCCTGAAGCCGGTACACTGGTCATGGGCGGCCGTGACCGCGCTCGCCGAGGCTGAGGTCGAGTATGCGCCCTATGTGGCGCCGTCTGTCTATGTGAAGTTTGCCTTTGCGGCGCCCGGGTGGCTCGCGTCAAAAGCGGGCGGTCGAACGGTGTCCGTGGTCATCTGGACGACGACTCCGTGGACACTGCCGTCCAACGTCGCGATCGCGTTGCACCCTGATTTTGCCTACGAGCTGCTCGCTGTGTCGGACTCCGAAGCGATCATCATGGCCGAGGGGCTGAAGGAGCGTGCGCTGGCTGCCTGTGGCCTTGGCGACCTGCCGGTGCTGCACTCGTTCGCTGGTGCCGAGCTGGTGGGCCACTCGCCAGAGGACTGGCCACGCCTGTCGGCGCGGCATCCGTTTCTGGACCGCGACTCGCGGCTGGTGGCCGCCGAGTACGTTACGCTGGATCAGGGAACGGGCTGCGTTCACACAGCACCGGGGCATGGTCAGGAAGACTTCCAGACGGGCCTGAAATACGGATTGCCGGTGTTGGCTCCGGTGGACCGCCACGGAAAGTACACCGTCGAGGTTCCGGATTATCAGGGCGTTCATGTGTTCGGAGCGAACCCGAAGATTGCGCAGCGACTGGCGGATTCGGGCCATTTGTTGAATCAGCCCGGCGATACCGTTCGCATCGAGCGCTATCCACACTGCTGGCGCACCAGCAAGCCGCTTATTTTCAGGGCGACCGAGCAGTGGTTCATTCGCGTCGATCATGACGACATGCGCGGTCGGGCGCTGCAGGCGATCAGCGAAACGCGCTGGGTTCCTACGTGGGGTGAGAACCGGATTCGGGCGATGATGGAAGGTCGTCCGGACTGGTGCATCAGTCGTCAGCGCGCCTGGGGAGTTCCCATTCCGGCCTTCCGCTGCACGGCCTGTGCCGGTGATGTGGTCCGGCACGAGGTGGCCGGGCATGTGGCGGGTTTGATTGAACAACACGGGCCGGATGTGTGGTTCGAGCGAGACGCTGCCGGCCTTGTGCCCGAGGGATTTGGTTGCCCGCACTGCGGAGCTGCGGCTCAGAAATTCGAGAAAGTCGAAGACATTCTCGACGTCTGGTTCGACTCCGGTGCCAGCTGGGCTGCTGTGTTGCGGGATCGGGAAGGTCTCTCTCCGGTTGCTGATCTGTACCTGGAAGGTTCGGACCAGCACCGCGGCTGGTTCCACACGTCGCTTCTGGTGGGCATTGGGACAATGGGGCAGGCGCCTTACAAGACCGTGCTCACGCATGGCTTTGTGGTGGACGACAAGGGCTTGAAGTACTCCAAGTCGTCGCCGCGCTTCGAGCCGCTGTCGAAGATGCTGGAAAACAACGGCGCCGAGGTGCTGCGCCTGTGGGTGTCGATGGTCGATTTCCTGGGAGACATGACGCTGTCTCCCGACCTCCTGAAGCAGGCCGGCGGTGCGTACCGCAAGGTGCGCAACACCATTCGCTACATTCTGGGCGTATTGTCTGACTATGACCCCACCGTGAACCCGCTGGACAGCGCATCGCTGACCACGCTGGACCGCTGGGCGATGGTGCGTACGGCCGAGTTTGTGGCTGCGGCCCGCACGGCGTACGAAAATTACGAGTTTCAGGCCGTGCAGACCGGCATGTTTGATTTCTGCAACGACACGCTTTCGGCCATCTATGTGGATGCGCTGAAAGACCGCCTGTATTGCAACGACCCTGACGATGCGTCACGGCGTGGTAGTCAGGCCGTTCTGATGCAGGCGCTCGAAGCCCTGCTGGTGGTGAGCGCACCCATTCTGAGCTTCACAGCCGACGAGGCCTGGGCGCATCTGCCGAAGTCGTGTCATCGGGCCGACGAAGTGTTCCTGTCGGAGTGGCCGACCATTGCCATCTCTGACGCCGACCGCGCCGCTGCCGCCCAGATGAATCAGCTT
>JAGWVZ010000032.1 GCA_018970625.1 Myxococcales bacterium
CACACGAGCCCCGCAATACCCACCGCCCAGCAATACCAGGCGAACACGTGAAATTGCGCCTTGCGTAACAGTTGAAGCAATAATTTCAGGGCGACGACACCAACGAGGCAGGCAACGACTGCACCCGACGCCATCGCCGCGGCCTTATCCGAAGACGCCAGCACTTCCTGTGTATCCCAGGCGAGCACAGCGGCGCCGAGAATGGCGGGAATCGCCAGAAGGAACGAGAACTGGGCTGCACGCTCACGACGGGCACCCAGAAATAAAGCCACCATAATGGTGGTGCCACTGCGCGAAATACCGGGCAGCACAGCAATTCCCTGTGCAATTCCGATCAAAAGCGCCTCGCGTGGCCCAATACCATCGACCGACCATGTGCCGTCTTCGCCGGGCTCTCGCTCGCGAATGAACCGCGAAAGAAACAGATTTGCGCCGTTCACCAGAAGCAACGCGCTGACAAACGTCGTGTTCACCCAGGGGCCCTCAATCAGGTCTTTGCCAAGCACACCGATGATGCCCGTGGGGATGGTCGCCAGAATGACCAGCCCTGTCACGCGCAGACCACGAGAGCTGGCAAATGCCTGTGCGGGGCCAGCACTCAGTCGCCCTATCCCCGCCACCGTCTCGCGGGTAATGGTGAGCAGGTCGTGGCGATAGACCCACAACACGGCCACCAGGGTGCCCACATGCAGCAGCACATCGAAGAGCAGCGACTCCTCGGGAGCGTTAAAGATATCGTGACCCAGCTGCAAATGTCCCGATGAGCTCACAGGCAGGAACTCGGTGAGCCCCTGCAGAATCCCCAACACGATCGCGTCGAAAAGACTCATCGTTGACGCGGCTCATCAGCGGTGGGCTCGGCAATCCACTCGCGCATGGCTTCGGCGCGCGACTCCCATGCCGGCGAAATCCGCTCCTTCAGGAACATGCGGTACAGGTCATGCCACATCTGGTCGAGCTCTTCGATCAGGTACATGCGCTCGTCGAACGCATCGTCCTCTTCGCGGCTGAGCACCTGGGGCGTGCGAATGCCGGACAGCGCGAAGCGACGGCTATTTCCGCTGAATTTCCAGCGGCGCTCATCGCGTGCCATGGAAAATCGAGCTGTCGTAATGAGCTTACCCAGCTGCAAGGCTTTTCTGGCCTCGGGTGAATAGGCAGGTGACCCACCCTTGAGACGAGACTGCTCGGCCTCCGAGAGCTTTACCTCCAGCACAAGCTGGTCATCAAAGGCCAACTCCAGATCATAGTCGGCCATCCTGAAAAGACCGTCGTTGATCTCGCTCAGGTACAGCAGCCACATGTAGAATTCGACGCCGAGAAACTCACGGTCGGCCATTTTATCGAGAAGATCCATGGTGATTTCTCCTTAGCCGAAGTCGGTGAAGCGAGTCAGCGACAGGTCATCCAGCGCGAGAATCTCGTCGTTGGTGAGCCCTACGTGAAGCGCCGCAATGTAGGGGTGCGTCGGATAGAGGCGCAAACCAAAAGTGGACTCAAAGAGCTCCAGAAACAGCTCCAGACGACCGGTAGACTGCGTCCAGAAGCGCAACTGTCGCTTCTGAATGTTCCAGACCATGTCGATCGCGTTCGCCGTAGGTACCAGCTGCTGCTTGAGTTCGAGTACCATCTGGTTGCGCAGCGTCTCGCGCTCTGCCTTGAACAGCCGCTGCCGACCCGTCTTGAGCTTCACCTCATCCTCGGCGCGTTTCAGCCGCGCCTTCAGCAAGGCACCAGGCAGTGACCACCGGTCCACGCGCATGGCCAGACACAGGTATTCGCCGCGGAAGATCTTGTCGCGGGTGAACTCCACATCCAGCATATCGTCCAGCACACACCAGCCATGGTGCGAGTCGGCATCCGACGCAGGGTGCAGCTCCTGAATGCGAAACTCGTGGATTCGCTCCAGCGCCTCAGCCTCGAATCCAGGACCCGGTTCGCCGTCAACATGGTACAGCGTATAAGAAATGGAACCTTTTAGAGCACCCAAAGTCACACTCCTGTGTGCATGTTCTGGAAGGGCATGGCGGGAATCCATGGGCAGCAGCACTCGATGCGGCAACCCGCCGCAGGTGTGCGGAAACCACCGCATGTGTAGTCCACCCACAGGGTCGGGTCAAAGAACTGCACAGGTTTCGTCACAAAATCTTCACGTCCGGCGCACCCGTTTGGGGCCGACCTGCATATTCAGCGACACGGTGCAGGCTTCGCTGCATCGACACTTCTCAATGCCTTTGTCATGGAGTTCTCCGATGCGCAATCCCTCTGTGTTCCGCCTTGTCTCTACCCTCGCACTCGCCGGCCTCGTGGCGTCTTCGATCGTGGCTTGCTCGGAGTCCGACGAAGAAGTTGAAGAAGGCACCGGAGACGGAAGCGGCGAAGGCAGCGGCGAGCCGACCCCTGGTGGTAACTTCCAGATTCGCGTGACCCACGCGTCGGGCGACACCCCGGCCGTGAGCATTTATGTCGGCGATGCCACCGACGCGACCATCACCGCCCTTGAGTTTGGTGACGGCACCTCGTACCTGGACCTGCCCGAAGACACGTACACCTTTAACGTGCGCACTGCAGACGCAGACCCGACCAGCGCACCGGCCCTGACTGCCACGCTGACCCCCGCAGCAGGCGACATCGTCAACGTGGTCGCCGTGGGCACCCTGTCGGCTGAAGACACGGTTGACCTCGAGCTGATCGCGGTCACCGAAGATCGCACCGCTCCGGCAGAGGGCTCGATCCGCCTGCGTGTGATTCACGCCGCTGGCGCACTGCCCGACGTCGATGTGTACACGCTCGGCGATGGCGCACCGTCGCCCGTTCTCACCGACTTCCTGTACAAGGACGCGTCGCCCTATCTGGACCTGCCGGCTGGCGAGTACCTGTTCGGCATCGACGCCGACAACGACCCGACCACCATCGAGGCTCGCTTTGCAACCGGCGCCATCCCGGCCGGCTCGATCGTTACCGCCATCGCCGCGGTCGGCTCCAACGGACCCGTGCTGATTGCGCTCTTCGACGATGGCACCTCGGCCACGATCCCCGCCTCGAACTGAGCCGAACGAGCGCCCTGCCAAAAATCGACATCGGTCAGGGCGCTCACGTACGATTTTTACGCAACATTTCGCGCAACCTCTCGACATCCACTTGTTGGACCTGATCGAGAGGGAGTGAAATGCCTGAACTGAACCCCGCTTCGGTGCCTGCGCCCCTGTTATGGGCGATGGCACTACCGGCGCTGCTCTGCTGCGCCACCGCCTATGCCAAAGCCTCGATTCTGCTCGGGATTCTCCGCAGTGGACTCGGTATGGCCGCCGTTTTGCCACCGCTGGTGCTGCACGCCGCAGCCCTGGTGCTGGCGTGCGTTCTCATGCTGCCGCTGGCACCCGAGCTGTATGTGCAGGGCGGCGGTACGCCCACGCAGGATCATGCCAGCGTGCAGACGACGTACGCCGAGACCTCCATCAGTCAACGCTGGCTGCCGTTTCTGTTCCTGAATACGCATCCCGACGAGCTGCAGGCGATCCTCGAGCACGTCACGCGCCACTCCGGCGCCACGCTGGCCGCAGACACGTGGACTACGGCTAACCCGCCCCCGTGGATGATCGTCGCGCCGGCGTTCCTGCTCACCGAGCTGCGCGAAGCGCTGACCATGGCGCTGCTGTTGCTGTGTCCGTTCCTGCTGGTGGATGTGCTGCTGCTGATCGCGACCACGTCGGCCGGACTGCAGGGGCCCGTTGTTGAACGAATCTCGATGTGGCTGAAACTGTTACTGTTTCTGACTATCGGAGGCTGGACTGCGCTCGCGAAAGGACTGTGGCTGGGTTATCGGTTTGTGGAGCCCGGAGCCGTGCCATGACCGCGGCTCAGGTGGTGTTCCATTTTTTCTGGGTGGCCGGCCCGTGGGCTCTGGGCGCCGCGGCCGGGGTCTGGGGAACGTTGACGCTCGTCGGGGTCGCGGGTTCGTGGATCTCGCAACGCGCCGGCGTAGCGGATGCCGCCCTGCTGATCGGGCTTCGGACGATCGCGCTGCTTGGACTGACGCTGTGGGCCGGTGCCTGGTTGGCCGCGTGGCTGGTTCGTTATGGCATGGCGGCGTTGGCGTGGCTGCCCGTCATTGGCGGGGGCGGCGCGGGGCCATTGGTGGTGCCGTGATGGGCTGGTTGATGAGCGTTGTGGTGTGGTGGCTGCCGACAGCGGGCGCCCTGGCCGGTTTGCCGCTGCTGAGCACAGGTGTTCGAGCGGGCCTGAGCGTCGCCGCCCTGCTGTGGTTCGCCCTGTTGCGGCTGACCCATCACCAGGCAGCCTGGATGCAGAACCCTTGGGCGGCTCGTACCCTGATGGATTGGCCTGAAACCGTCGATACCGTGCAGGCGCTCGGCTGTGGATTGCTGATCTTTACAGGGCTGCGACTGATTCCCACCATCGCCAGCCTTGCTGCGTACAGTCTGGGAGCCACCCACGACGACTCGACCGAGGCCGATGACGGCGCCTCGACACCCGAAACCAGCCTTGTCACCGTCCATTTTGTGCTTCTGATGACCATCACGGTGTTATCGGAGCGTTCGGGAGGGCTAACTGCGTTGATTTTACCAGAACCTGCGTTGGGCGCAGACACGCTGCCGCCGTCGCAGGCGACAGCGATCGCCGGCTGGCTCATCGCTCGGTTACAGCATTCCGTGTCGCAGGCGCTCGAAGCGGTAGCACCCTTTCTGATAGGCGGCGTGCTGGCCGAGCTGCTCATGCTGACGATTCGGGGCGCGCTGAAAGCGGGCGGTCGACAGGATCGATGGCGCCCCGTTTGGGTGCTGGGCATTCTGATGCTGCTGGCGTGGTCGGGGCTGCGTTCGGAGGGAATGACCGAAGCGTCGACGCGCGCGGATTCGACGACACTGCAACCCCGCGAGGCGCCATGAGCGGCGAGCGTCGACACCCGCTCTCGGAGTGGGGAGTTCAGCGGCTGCGAAGGCGGGGAATCACGCCGTCAACGGCAGCCTGCTACCGCGTAGTGTGGAGCATCGCGCTGCTGCTGTCTCTGTATGGCTGTGGTGCGACCGTCGTCGCCTTTGCCGAGACATTCGTGGACCTTGCGACGGGTGACGGGCTTGAGCTCGGCTGTAGCCCGACGGCCGCGTTCAGGTGCACTCTGTCAACGGCGCCAGACGTGACGCCGATGGTGCCTGTGTGGACGGGACTACAGATCATTGGCGGAGTCGCCGGGGGAATCGCGGCGCTGGCGCTGCTGCTGCGTGTGCTGGGCGTGCGTTCGGAACAGCAACCCACCACCGGATGGCGTGAAGCGAGCTTCGCTGGACTCCTCGTGACCGCCGCGGGCGCAGCGATCTTTGCAATCGGGGTCTGGCTGGCGCTGGGAGCGACCAGAATAGGCACGCTGTCTCACGGCGAGCCCTCGGATACGCTGGTGGAGCTGGCCCGCGACTCGTGGCCAATGCTCATCATCGCCATAACGCTTCTGGGTGGCGTCGTGGCCGCGATTCACGGGTGGGTCACGCGGCTCGACTTTAGAGACCGTTGGCGCATGACCGAACGCGAGCGGCGCGACGAGCTCCGCGATACGCAAATGAGCCCGGACGTTCGACGCGCGATCTCAAGGCAGTCGGATCAGCGGTAGTAGGGGTTCTCGCCCGTGGCGTGATCGGTGACGTCCACGATGTCGCCCAGCGTAGGGAACTCTTCACGCAGCAGACGCTCGATACCGTTCTTGAGGGTCGCCGATGACGACGAGCAGCCCTGACAACCGCCCGCGAGGCGGATGTACACGTTATTGTTCACAAAATCGACGAGATGCACCTCGCCACCATGGCTGGCGACGGCGGGGTTGATCATGTCATCGATGACTTTCTTGATTTGGCGGCGCATGGCGACACAGGGGCTGAAAGGGATTTGGCGAATCGCAGCAGCACTAAACGCACCGGGGGGCCGATGCAAGGGCAGGCTCAGGTGAGGCCGCTCAGGTGCAACAGAATTCCACTGGCTGCGCCGACCGCAAGCAGCCAGAAAAGGGACACATGAAAACGAAGCAGGGCGACGGCGGCAACACACGTCATGAGCACGGACCACGGACGAATCGAGCTCCACAGCGGTAGGGCAATGGCGCCACCCCAGCCATCTGTGGTTTGCATCTGCGCGAACCACGCGTGCGCGGCAAACCAGAAACCAAGATTGGCCACCACGGCCACCACCGCGCCTGAAACCAGGGACAGCGCCATGCGCAGCCGGGGAAGATGCCGCAGTTGATCGACGTGTGGCGCACCGGCAAGCACGAACGTAAACGATGGCACAAAGGTCACATACAGCGTCAGTAGCGCTGCCAGTACGCCGTGAAGCATAAAATTGGGGCCACCAAGGCCTGCACCGGCAAGAAATCCAACAAACTGCACCACGAGAATCAGCGGCCCCGGCGTCGTTTCGGCCAGCGCCAACGCGTCGAACATGGCCGCCGGCGTGACCCACTGCAGCACGTCAACCGCCTGACCCGACACCCAGGCGAGCACCGAGTAAGCGCCGCCGAAGGTCACGATGGCGGCCGTCGCAAACGTCGTCGCCACATCGATGTACCGCTGCGGCGCACCCGCGACCATGAGTGCCGCGACCGGTGCCAGCCACAACGTCACACCAGACAGCAACACCGCCGCCGACCGCCGCGCAGTGCGTCGAGCGTGAGGAACTGCGCCCGCGTCCAGGTAGCGGTCCACGATCGCCGTTGCCTGAACCGGGGCCGATGTCGTCGAGGTGCCACCCACCTGCGCCGGCAACACGAGACCGACAGCCATCGCCACGGCGACCAGCGCTGGAAACGACAACCAGCCGCTCAGCAGCGCAACCAGACACAGCGCCGCCCACACGCGAAGAAGGGGCGTGGTCAGCGAGCGCCGTCCAATGCGCAGAATCGCCTCCAGAACGATGACGACCATCACCGGCTGCAATCCAGTAAATGCCGCCTGCACCAGAGGAATCTGCCCCACCAGCACATAGCTCGCCGCGAGCGCAAACATCACCACTGCACCGGGCAGAATAAACAACCCACCCGCGACCAGCGCCCCGCGAGTACCATGCACCACCCATCCCAGCCAGGTCGCCAGCTGCTGCGCCTCGGGCCCCGGCAGCAACATCGCAAATTGCAGCGCGTGCATGTAGCGCGCATCGCTAATCCAGCGTCGCTCTTCAACAACCGTGCGATGCATCAGCGCCATTTGCGCGGCCGGCCCACCAAACGACAGCCAGCCAATTTTCCACCAGACGCGCGCAAACTCACGAAATGGAATTTGCGTCTCGATGGCTGGCAGCTCGCCAACTTCCTTATTTGCTCGCGTAGTGGGCGGTATCATGTGATTTCACGGGCAATCTGCCAGAGGCCGCAGATTCAGACGTCCCGATAATACGCATTATTGGGATTCCACGAAGAATTTTCAGGGCGTTGCAGCGGCCAGGTTCAGCGCATAAGCCGCGACGCTGGCGCCGAGCTGGTCGTTGAGCGCCATCAGCGTATTCATAAAGCCAATCCCAATGAAAAATACCCGGCCATCGGCGCGCTCGGCATACCAGTTTAAATGTAAAACACCGGGCTCGGAGCCACCCTTATAGGCCAGGTAATTCCAGCGGCCCGGTGGCTGCGGAATACCCGGATTAACCGACAGAATATCGCGCAGCGTTTGTCCGGCGCCCTCGTCAACCTGCTGATGCAGGCTCACCATCAGGTCGCAGAGGTCTTCGCCGCTGGCGAACCACTCCACCGAATCAACCGCGCGCGGGGCGGTCCAGGGGCGAACGCCCACAGTGGTCATGGTCTGCAGGGTATCGTGCAACGCGCGGCGCGTCGCTTCATCGGCAGCATCGAGCCATGACTGCAATGGTGGCTCGGGGGAACCTTTCAGAATGAACATGTCACGTGTGGACAGAAACGGCTGCATGCGCTCGATGGCGCTGTTTTCCGTTGCCACCAGCGCCTGCTGAATGGCGTCCTCGCCAAGCAGGTGCATCAGGTGATCGGTGGCCGTGTTGTCGCTGATGGAGATCATCTGCCGGGCGTAGTGAGCGAGCTCCCACGTGGTACCAACCGGGTCGTTCTGCATGGTGCCCGATGGCAGGCTACGCAGCTCGTCCTGAATCGGAAGTGTCTCTGTCCAGGTATGCTGGCCCGCGATGATCTGCGCCGCGAGCGCATGCAGCACATACAGCTTGAACGCAGAACCGAGCGGGAACGCGTAGTCCTGACGCACCCCCTGCACCGGAACGCACTCCCCATCCACGACCTCGGCCACAAACAGGGTGTGGTCGGGTGCGACATCAGCGAGCATCGGCGTAAGCTCATCCCATGTGTCGGGCGCCTGCAGGTCAGCCTCGGGAGCAGGCGCAAACAGCAGGCCTGCCATGCGGTTTTCACCTGTTGGTTCAAGCACCAGCGACACACTGAAAGGGCCCGACTCACGAGAATCCAGAATGCCGCGCGCCGAAAGGCCGTCTGGCGCAACCTGAAGCGACCGCAGCGTCAGCGGACTCAGCTGGGTGTGAAGCTGCGCGAGCACAAGACGCAGCATGGCTCCGGGTACCTGCGCGGCGAACTCCGGCGTGACCAGCGCCTCCATTTCAACGCTGGTCGTGCCGGCGACACCGTGATTCACCAGATCCAGAACGCGACAGAGGTGTGCGCCGAGCGGCGATTCAGGGATCGAAACGTCGGAAGGGAACGTACCATCCGCCGCCGATCCACAAACCCCTGTCCATGGGGCATCGACAGCTGAGCCTTCAGCAGCGGCGGCGCTGTTCGAGCCCTCGGCCGCAGGCGAAGGAGCTTCCTGCGCCCATGTCTGCCCTGCAACAATGGTCCAAAGACCACCTGTGACCAGAAAACTGCGTATTTGCCGAGACACCATGACCATTCTACTCCGCAACCAAAGAGAGCCGAGGCGCAAGGGTGGCACGGATTGCCAAGTCGTGCAATCATGGCGACGCCGTCTAACCGGGTGGCGTTCTGAATCGTTCCATTTATCAGGGCTGTGCCATGAGCCAGATGCGTTCTACCCTGCCATTTTCACTGATTTGCCTGTTGTTAGCTGGCTGTGGGTCGGGTGACCCGGCCCCAGCCGGCTCAGACGCCGGGGCAGACGCCGACACCGTCGACAGCGGTGGCGATGCCGCACCCGACTCGGTCACAGACGATGTTTCGGATCATGGTGACGCGGCTGGTGAAACAGACTCCGCTGAAGACACAACCGCAGATGCGGAAGTGGAAACGCCAGACGCCGAAGTCGACACGTCGGATACTACGCCAGAACCATGTCCACAGGCACCCGATGGCGTTGCGCTTCCGGCGCCGGTGCTTCATACGCCAAGGTGGGCTTTTGCGCCCTGGATCAGCAAGGATATTTCGGACCGCGCCGACACCGAAGCCTTTGTTGCCGGTTTTCAGGAGCGCGATATTCCGGTGGGTGTGGTGGTGCTCGATAGCCCGTGGGAGACGCACTACAATACCTTCGTGCCCAATCCAGCGCGCTACGGGGATTTTACCAGCCTGGTGTCCAACCTGCGTGACGACGATATTCGAGTGGTGCTGTGGATTACACAGATGATCAATGAATTCAGCTTCGATGCCGAAGCCGGGGGTGACATTTATGAGGGCGCCTCGCCGGGGTTTGAGCTCGCCCAGCGCTGTGATTTCTTCGTCAATAATGGCACGACCTATGCGTGGTGGAAGGGTTCGGGTGCGGGCATTGATTTCTTCGACGAAGACGCAATGGCCTGGTGGCACTCGCTGCAGGACCCGGTTCTGGACGCCGGAATCGCGGGATGGAAACTCGATTTCGGCGATGAATACATTACAACCGACACGGTGTTCACGGACGCTGGAGAAATACCGCACCAGGAATATTCAGAAGCCTATTATCGGGATTTCCTGCAGTATGGTCAGCACCGTCAGGGGCTTGATGAGTTTGTGACGATGGTGCGGCCTTACGACCGCTCGTACGGTTTCGAGGGGCGTTTCTTTGCCCGCCCCGAGCATGCCCCTGTCGCCTGGGTGGGCGATAACCGCCGCGACTGGATTGGTTTTGTGGACGCGCTCGACCACACCTTCCGCTCTGCAGACGCCGGCTATATTGTGGTCGGCTCCGATGTGGGCGGTTATATGGACCGCAATGATGAAAACCTGACCGAGGCGGTGGCGGCGAATGAAAACACCTTTTATTCGTGGGTCGCGATGGGCGCGCTGACGCCATTTTTCCAGCTGCACGGCCGCGCAAACCTCACGCCCTGGACGTACGGCACCGACCCCGAAGAAACGGTTCGCATTTATCGGTACTGGTCGTGGTTTCACACCGACCTGATTCCCTTCTTCTATAGCCTCTCGGAGGAAGCCATCGCCGGCCGTGCGACCATGATCGACCCCATTGGTAGCACCGAGGACGAGTGGGCAGAAGACTGGCGCTTTATGGTCGGCAACGCCTTCCTCATGGCACCGATTCTGAACGACGAATGGACCCGTGACGTGACCCTGCCCGAAGGCGACGACTGGTACGACTGGTGGGCCACCGACGCCACCACCATCGCCGGCGGAACAGTCATTGAAGGCTGGACCAGCACCGACCGCCTGCGCGTTCCGTTGTACGTGCGCGCCGGCTCCCTTATCCCCATGGCGATCTCGCGCGACGTCACAGGACTTGGCTCGGCCGCATCCGAAGGGCGACAGACGCTGGTCTGGTATCCGTCCGCTATTGAAAATGCTCCGCTGACCACGCACGACGAAGACGGCGCAACGACGGCGTGGACCGCCGAGAGCCGTTCACGCGGACAGTTCACCATGACCGCCAGCCGTCTGGCGGCGCCCACCTCACTTGTCATCTACACCGCCAGCAGCCCCACGGTCATTACTGTGCAGCAAACCGAAGCCACGCTGACGCAGGCGTCCTCGTTGACCGAATTCGAAGCGGGCGAAAATATCTGGTATTTCGACGCGACGGCAGAGCGACTTTACGTCCGTATTGCCGCTTCCGAGACGGCCGTGACGCTTCTTGGCAATGTGTTCATTTAGGATTTCGGGTCACAATCCGTCGCCGCCAGGGTTGCGGCAGCGCCCGAGCCGTGGAAGATGGCGCCTGCGCACACCGGTGCGGCAATTCTCGCGAACACAGGCAGCATGAGCGACAAGGCACAGACAGCAGGGCGGTGGCGATGGCCGCTGGCGTTGGTTCTCTGGTTTCTGGGTGTCACAGCCGTCGTGGCCGGACTGGTGGGTTGCATTGACCTTGGCTACGAGCGTTCGGTGACTGGTGGGCAGCTGATTCGGTACGGATTTGGCGGGGGTACCGCGCTCGTGTTGCTGGCGTGGCTGCTGAAGCCGGGCGCAGCGCGCGAAGGCTCTCGTCTGTTTGCGATCGCGTTTGGCTGGTGGCCCTTTGCGGCGTTTGCGTTCTTCATTGTGTGGCGCTCGGGAGTGTCGGCCGAGCAGAAGGTCGCGTGTGATGCAGGCGATGGCGACGCGTGTTTTCGGCTGGGCGAGCGTTGGGAGCGACGCGACCGGGAGCCCGACGCCCGCGTCGTGTTCGAGACCGGCTGCGACGGCGAGCACGCAAACTGCTGTGTCGCGCTAGGCTCTATGCGAGAGTACGGACGAGGCGGAGACGTGGATTTGACTGGCGCGACGGGCAGTTACGAGGTTGCGTGCAACCTGTCGCACGCTCTGGCATGTTCGCGGCTCGGCTCGATGTATCGAGACG
This sequence comes from Myxococcales bacterium, assembly GCA_018970625.1. The sequence goes on from JAGWVZ010000032.1 coordinate 11,727, forward strand.
GTCGCGGCGTTGCCGCAGATCTGGAACGTGCGCGCCATCATTTTGACCGCGCGTGCGAGCTGGGTCAGGCGTCGGCCTGCGACGCATCCCGCCTTCTGAACTCTCCCCGTTAGGTGCCCCATGTTCTTTCGATCGTCGAGCGCCCTTGTCGATGTGCCCAGCGACCTGACCCGTGTAGAGTCGTTTGGCCCCGAGGACGACCCGGCCGACTGTGGCGTCACCCGCAAGGATGTGGAGTCGATCTGGGACGCCGCTCGCAGCGCTTACAGGGCGGGGGTGTATCCGGCGTTGACGCTCTGTATACGCCGCCGCGGTCACACGGTGTTGCAACGCGGCATCGGACATTTGCGCGGGAACGAGCCTGGTGCCGGCCCCGAGGTCGAGCGGGTGCCGATTCGGTACGATTCGCCCTTCTGTGTGTTCAGCGCATCGAAGGCGATTACCGCGATGGTCATTCACCACCTGGATGAGCGTGGTTTGATTCGTCTGGATGATCGGGTGTGCGAATACATTCCGGCGTTCGCGCGAAACGGTAAACGTTGGGTCACAATTCGGCACGTGCTGACACACCGCGCGGGTATTCCCACGGTGCCGGGTGAACACGCCGATCTGGATGTGGTAGCCGACTGGGACCGGGTGGTGGAGTTATTGTGCGACGCCAAGGCGGTTTCTCGCGCTGGGCGGCGGCTGTCGTACCATGCGATTACCGGCGGATTTATTCTGGGCGAGGTGGTGCGGCAGGTAACGGGGCAGCGCATTGAAGATTATCTGGCCGAATGGATTTTGCGTCCGATTGGGCTGGACGGAATGAATTATGGGATCGCCCCCGAACACCTGCACACGGTGGCCCACAATACGTTTACGGGTCCACCGATTCCGGGCATGATTAGCCCGATTATTCGACGTGCGCTGGGGGTTCCATTCGAAATGGCGTGCGAGGTTTCGAACGACCCGCGCTATCTGTGCAGCGTGGTACCGTCGGGCAACGTGGTGGCCAATGCGTGGCAGTGCGCGCGTTTTTACGAGATACTGTTGAATGGCGGCGAGCTGGACGGTGTGCGCGTATTTGACGAACGCACCATTCGTCGTGCCACGCTGGAGTCGTCGTATCTGGAGATGGATTTCACCATTGGGCTGCCGCTGCGCTACGGCATGGGCCTGATGCTCGGCGACGAGCCGGTGGGCCTGTTTGGCCCTAAAACCCGCCACGCATACGGACACCTCGGCTTTATCAATGTATTTACGTGGGCAGACCCCGACCGCGATATCTCGGTGGCCCTGCTCACATCCGGAAAACCCTTCATTAGCACGCACTGGATTTCGGTGTATCGGTTGCTGTCGCGCATTGGGCGTCACATGCCGCTGCACGAGCGCATCAGCTGGCCGGCGTGAGACAGGGCCGTTGTGAGTGGAAATGCCCCCGACAGTCCGTGGTTTATGGACCCACCATTCAGGTGCATGCACGGGGCCTCGGACGAGAAGGTTTCACGATAGCGGGTAATTGATAAATCGAGGGACACATTGGCCGGGCCAACGCCTTGCAGGGTTCAGCGCCAGAGACTCGCTTTTTCCACCCTACCCCTCTCCCACGTCCACCAGCCGATGCAGCGCATAAATGGCGGCCTGCACGTCGACTTCGGCGGCGGCGACCTGAATGTCGGCGGCGAGTACGGATTGCAGGGCAGCGTCGACGTCGAGTCGGCTGGCGGCACCGGCCACCCAGGCTTCGTCGGTGATTTCGAGCGCGTGGTGGGCGAGTGCCGCCTGTTCGCGTGACTGGGACAGTCGAATGCGCGCCTCTTCGAGTCGAATTTCGCCCTGCCGACGGCGGCCTTCCAGCTCTGCGGTTGCCCGGCGGGATTGCCATTCGAACTGGCTTACCTGCGCTTCAAGGCGGTTGGCTTCGGCGCGGCGACGACCGCCGTCCCAGATATTCCAGGAAATGGTGCCCTGCAGATACCAGTCGACCACGTCGTCCTGAAAATCAGTGACGGTATGGGGTGTCACGGTCGCGGATACCGAGACAAAGGGCAGCCCGGTAGCGAGGGCGGTACGAATGGCCGTCTGCGATAATTCGGCCTGCTGTTCTGCCAGCACAAATTGTGGGTGCTCGCGCCACGAGGCAAACGGTTCTGCCGGAAAATCGGGTTCACTTAATTCGGGTGGTGCCGAAACCGTAACGCCGTCTGGCATATCGAGCAGGACGGCAACCTGGTCACTGTACAGACGCTCCATCTGCTCTGCGCTTGCGGTGTTTTGCTGCGCCACCGCGAGGGCAACCCGTGCGCGCTCGATATCAAACTGCTGGCCGGCGCCAGCGTCAAACGCGCGCTGCGCACGCTGCATCGTCAGCTGGGCCTGCTGTTCATTCTGGCGCGACGCCTGGGCAATTCGCTGCCAGCGCAGCGCCACAAACCACAATTCCTCCAGACCATCGCGCAGCTGCCATTCCGTGAGTGCCACGCCGGATTCAGCGACCTGAATGCCTGCGAGCGCCTGCTGGCGCGCGGGGCGACCGACCGGCTGATAGACCGGTTGCGAGGCTGTGAGGACACCGCGGACATCGTGCCGTAATTGCGAGACGAGCACCGTATCGGGGACGTTGGTCAACACGGACGGGTCTGGCAAATCAGGATTAATTCCCGAAACGGTCGCCAGCCAGGGTTGCAGCGGCCCGTACACATTGGGAAATGTGATCTCAATACGATCATCGTTCATCTGGTACATGACCTGCGCGTTGACCGACGGATTCCACAGGGCCCGGGCTGCCTGCTGCTGCGTTTGCGCCTGTTCTACCTGTTGCTGCGCAGCCTGAATCGCCGGCGAACGCTCGGCGAGCAATTCGCGGGCGCGGTCGAGGGTCAGTGCGTTTACCGCTGCCGCCGGCTGCACATCCGTGGGCATATCTGCAATCGTATCGGTTTCCTGTGCACGCGCGCCTGCGCTTGCTGCCATCATGACGGCAAAAAGGACGCAGCGGACCTGAATTGGTGAGTTCATGGAACACCCTGACGAGTAGAAACCCAGAATTTATGCTGAAAATGAAGGGGTGACCGCGTCTTCGACCGTCGTGCCATCGTGGTCAGCCGGGTGTGGCGCCGGCCCGGTCTGCTTCCGGTCAGGAAACAGAAGGCGATAGAGCGCGGGGACCACAAAGAGTGTGAGCACGGTCGAGGCGAGCAGGCCGGAGATCATCGCCGACGCCAGCGGTGGCCACAGTGTGGATTCGGTGAGCGCGAGCGGTAACAAGCCCAGCACCGTGGTTCCTGTCGTCAGCAGAATCGGACGAATACGCTGAGAAACGGCCCCCGAGACAGCCGCCTGCACCGATGCGCCTGCCGCCCTGCGAATATTCACGACGTCGAGCAGCACAATGGCGTTATTTACGACAATACCAATAAGAGCGATGACTCCGAGCACGGACATGAATCCGAAGGGCTGGTCGTTGAGCAATAATCCCGGAATAATTCCCGTGGCCGCCAACGGCACGGTGGTCATAATAATCGTTACCTGACGGAACGAATTAAACTCTACCATCAGAAAACCCAGCAGCAGCATGAGTCCCAGCGGAAGGGTCATG
>JAGWVZ010000033.1 GCA_018970625.1 Myxococcales bacterium
CGGTCATGACCAGGTCGGCGGCCTGAACGTCGCGATCAAAGATATTCGCCGTTGGGTCCAGAATCACGTACCCACCCGCGTCACCAAACACGTACCGATGAATCGCGCCAAAAGCCGTTGGGCTGACCTCCACCGTGACGTCTTCGTCGGGGAGCCGCGCGGAATACCATCCCGGCTGTGCCTGCTCGGAAGCCTTATCGAGCGCAGTCCACACGCGGCGCGGATTGGCCGGCAGCTCGGCGACCGGCAGAAAACGCAGCATGCCCAGGTCGGCGGCGCCGGTACCAATCAGGCGCACATGACTGAACCCGCGCACATCAATGTCGTCATAATTGTAACCGCTGAAGTGGCTGACGTCGGGGTGCGAACCGCCAAAGCTCGTGTCTGGCCCCACTTTCACAAAGCCGTTTGGCAGCTGCGCGGCGGGGGTTAGCCCCGAATATCCAAAACCAAGCCCTCCACTGCCAATGAAGGGGTCGACGTAGCCGAGCGCCTCTTCCGCCGTGAGCATCACGGGGGTGTCAGCAGTGTCGGTGCCGGCGTTCACGTCACCGGGATCGGCGCTGCCGTCGTTGTCGGCGGCATCCGTGCGCTGATCGACATCGACCTGTGCGCCTGTATCTGAAACAGCATCGGGAGCGGTGTCTGTGGCAGACTCATCACCACACGCCATCACCAGCGAAACGGCGACACTGAGCATCAGCAGACGATCGAACTTTCGGCTCATGGGTGTCCTGAGGCGCATCAAAAGCAAGGGGAGAGAGGCGTGAAAACGCGCGTAGTGTGCGTTGTTCCCAGCCCGGATGCAAACCTGTCGTGCGAGCGGTTGACCGCTGCGAACCACGTGAAAATTCCAGAGCGCACGAAGCGTCACCCTCTGACGCCATCCGGCTGCTCCCCTGAACAAAGAGCGAGGTTGCATTGACGACGAGCGGCCTGATTTGACATGCTGTGCTCCAATTCGTTTCCTGCTGTCCAGCCCATGCTGTCATGCCTGTCTATCTTTACGAGCGAGTCGAGGGAACCTGCGAGGAGTGTCCCGGACGATTCGAGAAACTGCAGAACGTCCATGAGGAGCCCTATTGGCTCTGTCCGCGTTGCTATCATCCGGTAAAGCGCGTTCCGACCTCGTTTTCTATCGGCAAAAGCTCGGAATCACTCGGAAATGATACACAGGTAAAGGCAGAGGACGCCGCCAGAAAAGGCTTTGCTCAATATCGAAAAGTCGAAACTGGCGTTTACGAAAAGACCGCCGGCGAAGGCCCACCGATGATCGTGCAACCTCCGGGGAAAAACGAGGACTGAACGGTATGCGTGGTTCAGGGTCCGATGATGATGTGGCCACGCAACAGAGGCATGCGGCCTGAATAAAGTGGCAGAATCGGTCAGGGGATGACGTTGATCAGTGACATCATGCCCACGTCGGCGTGCGGAAGAATATGGCAGTGTGCCATCCAGAGACCCGGGTATGCAGGGCGCAATTTTACCCGGACAATATCTCCGACACGCAAATTAATGGTGTCTTCGATGAGCTGAAATTCAGGCATAACCCCATTGACGGATAACACCTCGAAGTCCATGCCGTGCGTATGGAAAGGGTGTTCCGTGGGCGACAGATTCCGAATCTCCATGATGGTGGACTCACGGGCTCGAACAGTCTCGATGTCGATATCGGGAAACTGGCGCCCGTTGATGAACCACTCATCTGAACGGTCATCACCGGCGAACGTCCAGACGATGTCGGCATAACCGGGGTCTGGCGTCGCAGGCACGCCGGTGAATGGCCAGTCCAACGGAGAGGGTGCCGGAGCGGTACCCGTGGGTTCGACGCGGATCAGGGTCTCGGGTTCGGCCCAGGTACGACCGCCGTTGAGGGACCATGGCTCGTTCACAATCTCGAAGGGCTCACTCCCAATGAGCAGCTCGATTTCGGCACGGTCACCAGGCCCCAGCAGCAGTCGCCGCGGCGCCTCGGGCGCAGCCAGAATGCCCTGATCGTGCGCGATCACTCTCCATTCCGGCCCGGAGAGATGGGCGTAGCTGACGTTCGAGGCATTCACCAGCCGCAGCCGCACCACCGTTCCGGACTCTGGCGTCCAGACCGGCTGTCGCAAGCCATTCGCGCGCCACCGGGTATTCAGGTGTCCATGACCTGCAGGCCGATTGTCCATGCCCCCGTGTTGCTCGTTCACGGCATCCAGCACCACGATCATCTCTTCGACCACCGGGTCACGAGGGTCCTCGACCACGATCACCCCAAACAGCCCGTCATCAACCTGTTCCGTCGTATCAAAGTGAGGGTGGTACCAGAACGTCCCCGACTGCCCGAGTGAAAACTCGTACCGATGGGCCGTATCGGTGGGAATCTGCATGGAGCCATGCTCATCCTCAGAAGGCCCGGGCATATGCGGCATGGCCAGCGCGCCATCCATGTCAAAGGGGACATGCAGACCATGCCAGTGCACAGACGTTGGTGTATCCAGGCGGTTCATGAAGTTGACCACCAGCGTGTCACCCAGACGGGCGCGAATCACAGGGCCCGGACTACGAAAACTATACCCTGACGTTACGCTGGGGTCCGACCGCAAGTTCACCGGTATCGAGGTCGCCGACAGGTTGACCTCGACCACCCCGGGAGAGTCGTTCACATCCTGCGCGGCAGGAAGGCTACGCAGCGGAAGTCCCGTAGGAGCGTCATCCACCGCGTTCGCGAAACTGCCCTCGTTTTCGGAAGGCATGTGACCGCCGCCCGCTTTGGCCGCAGAGGTCACGTCCATGACGTCACCATGGCAGCCGACCCCGACGAACAACAACACGGCGCAGGCAACTGCAGCCCATCGTACGATTCGAGCCTGGAACAGCAGGTTGCGCATCATCGGCTCACCCTGCTCATCAGGCGATCGTCGGTGTCCCAGCCGCGCTGAAGATTCAACCAGAACGGAAAACGCCGGTGAAGAAGGGTCGCGGTCACAACCGGCTCAGCGCAGCTCACCTGAAAAACGTGCGTGGTCGTAAAGTCTTCCTGTGGCAGCAGACGGTTATCACGCACCACATCGACGGCTCGATAATGTGGCACCTGCAGCGCGCCGGTTTCACTGGCCATGACGCGGGCAAACGTAAATCCGGGAAAACCGCCCCACATCTGCATGGCGCGATCCCGTGAGGGGACGACCGAGGGCGCCACAAGCAACGCCGAGTCTGAACGTTCCAGCCATTGCGCGATCTGCTGCTGCTCGGAAGGCGAAGGTGGAACCGGAGCGCCTGTCTCATCTACCGTGCGCGTGACCTGAACAGGACCACCGCCCTGCGAAGCCTGCCAGACAACCAGTTCAGCAACGAACTGCTGGTTGGGCAGCCCCAGCGCGGGCCCCGAAAACACGCCATCGCCGAACGGTCCAAAGCCGCGGTAGTCGATCCAGCCGTCCGTTTGGAGCAGCCGAATGCGATCGCCCGGGCGGGCCTGAGGGAATGCCAGAAGCGGAGCGGGCGCCAAGCGTTCGTCAATGACGCCACCCAGCGATGGCACCACATGACCGCCGACCGCAGGCTGAATCACCCCGTCGCAGCTGGCCTCGACCAGAAGAATGAGCGAGCGCATGGCTTCGCCAGTCGGGATGGCATGGCCAGCGCCGGTGTTGCGTACCGTCACACGCGCGGTGAGCTGGTCGCCCTGCAGCTCCTTTGCGATGAACAGAGCCGCGGCCTGCCGCAGCATTCGGGGGTCGTCGCTGCGCGGCCCGAGCCAGGAGTGGTGGCGCACCTCGCCAGGCGCCCGCAACCATCCTCCCGGAATCCCCAGCGCAACAGCCCCCAACGCCTGAACATCCTGCGTGTTGGCGGCCTGCGGATTGGGGGGCATATGACAGCTGTTGCACGCGACCAGCTCGCCGAACGGTCCGTCCAACCACTCGCGCCAGGTGCTCTGCACCGGGAGCAGCCCGTCGGGCCAGCGGGTGAGGTCGATTTCACCGGCGAGCGCAAACGGCTCCGCATCGTGTTGATGGCAGCCGCTGCAGAGCTCGCCATTGCGATAGTGGTCACGTTGTACAACGCCCATGCGCGGGTTGGGCACATCGTACGATGGCCCAAAAGAGAGGGGCAGAAGTCCGTTGGCACCCAGCGACCGGGAGCCGGGCTCTGACGGGCGCAGCAGGCGGAGCGAGCCGTTCACGCCCGGCTCAGCGAACGGGATCACCGACTCCACACGGTGACAGACATCGCAGGACACACCGTATTGCCATGCGATTCCCTCGGCATCGAGCAGGTCGCGATGCTGCAGCTCGCCATTGATCGCCGGCGCGTGACACCCGGCACAGTCACCGAATTCGGTGGCCTCAAAGTCGCAGGGGCCGAGGTCGCACTGCGGATTGGCATATTGCAATGCGCCGTCGCCCAGATAGCAACGATTCACGGTCTGTCGGGTGCCCGGTTCAACGCCGGGTGCCCAGATTCCGTTCATGGCTCGGCACGTGGTCTCGTCGGTGGCCCGCACCACGCCGGCATAGAGCTCCTGCACACGGGGATTGCGCGCCGATGATCGGTGCGGACTGTCGAACCAGTCCCGGTTGATGCTGGTATGGCAGTGCCCACACTGCGAGGTGGTTGGGCTGTTCAACGGCTCGCCGGGGTCCTGAAACCGGTATTCCGGATTATCGACAGGCACATACCGAATCAGGTCAACCGTATAGCGGGTCCGTCCGGGCTCGATCTGATCGGTTGCGCGCTGGCGCGCTTCGGGGTGGGCGGCGACAACGTGCAGGTCGCCCGGGATACCCGGATCGATGGTGACGCGCGCGCCGCCGTTTTCGTCCGTAAACCAGACCTCTTCGCTCCCACCCTGCTGCAGGTGAATGCCAGCTGCGGGCACTCCATCCAGCGTCACCCGTACCTCTACCTCACGAGGCACGTCCCCTGCGCTGCCATCGTTCGCATTCCCGCTGTCCGCTTCGCCGTTGTTCGTGGCGTCAGCGTCCAGAACATCGGCCAGAGCGTGACCATCCGTGGCATCAGCAACGCCATCGCCACAGCCCGACGCGATGGCCAGCACCAGCATACCCGCAGGCCACAACAGTCGGTTCGATTCACTGGCCAGAATTCGCCACGACAAGGCAACCTGCAGGAGATGGAGTCAGTACAAACACGAGCCCGAAGGTAGGCACGTAACGGCTTCCTGTGACAACGCAAACAACGAAGGCGTGGACGTCACGCGCACAATCGGTGATACACACGGCCGCCAACTGCAAGGCGGTACGCCCGAATAAAATGAACGAGGCCTGTTGCATGGTTCGCTTTTGTTGTTTTCCACTTTTCGTGATCACTGCTCTGACGCTGTCGGCCTGCGGGCGTGTGGGACAGGCCGACCTGCCCCGAACGCCCGATGTCGGGATCGCGCCCGATGCGGGCGGACCCACGGACCCGATTGACCCGATCGCCGATGTAGTGAGCGGAAGTGACGTGGTTGTAGCCCCGGACGCGACACCCGACGGGGTCTCCGATGTGGTTGCCGAACCGGATACTGCGGCCGATACGGCGACGAACACCGACGCGTTCGTTCCGGACCCGAATGGCGAGTGTGTGTACCGGCGCTACGTGGGGACCTGTATCATTCGGAACGTGCGCCCGGTCGAGGCCGACCAGAACAGCTGCACCAACCAGCCGTTGCAGATCCTCTTCGACTATATTCCGCCGAACGAGCAGGTTCCGGACCGTTACCTGTACCCCGAGGTCAGTGATGAAGATCAGCGCCTGCTGATCCTGGACGGCAAGAACCCGCCCGCGAGCTGCTCCGAGCTGTTTCGCGTCACGCAGGAGTATGCGTGCACCCGCGCCGAGCTCGAGTCGGGGTCCTGTGCGCCGGTGACCTTCACGTTCCGCGATGGAGGGTTCATTGATCGATGCGAAGCAGACTGTTTCTAACATGAGCAACGACGGTCCATTGCGTTGGCAGCAGCTGGTGGCCGAGGCAGAGTCCACCGCCTTTCGGCTCTATGATGGAGTCGAAACACCGCATCGCTCGTGTGGCATCGCGATCGCGGAGACCTTCCAGCGAGCCACACCTGCGTATCAGGCGTTGCGTCGCGGCGGCATCACGGGCGAGGGACAATGCGGAGCGATCAAAGCGGGCGAGCTGGTACTGGGCGAGCTGTTGGGCGATCCTGACCCGACAGGCGCGGTAACCGATCGGCTTCGCTCGGCAATGGTTCGTTACCAGGCGCTGTGGAAAGCGCGGGTGGATACCGGCCAGGCAAACAGCATCATCTGCAACGACCTGACGGGCCAGTTCGCGGAGTTTCGATCGCCGGAGCGTCACCAGTTCTGTACACGACTGGCGGCAACCGTTGCGGGGTGCGTTGCAGAAGCGCTGGCTGAACAGGGCGTTCCGTCAGATTGATGCGACGAACGTCGAAGGCAGGGCAGCGGTGATTCCGTCGGCTGCGCTTGTCAAAGGGCGGCGGTGATTCGGAGTGCCGCCCTGCAAGACTCAGTGCGGTGCGACAGCCGGAGCGGCCGAACCAGCTGCCGGTGCTTCGGCGGGAGCAGCCGATGCTTCGGCAGGAACAGCCGGAACAGCGGTCGGCGCCGGCGCAGGGGTACCGGGGCGTGCCACGATGTTGAGCTTGATGAGCACGCCTTCGCGGATCAGGTCGTCGGCCTGACCGGCAAACACGATACCGAAGTCCATGCGGTTGATGCTGAACTCCGAGGTAGCGGTGACCTGCTCGGGCGTCACAGTGATGGTCGCCGGGAACGAGATTTCGCGGGTCTGACCATGCAGTGAGAGGTTGCCGGTGAGGGTGTGGGTGTAGGGCGGATTATCGGCCAGGGCGGTGATGCCGGTCGAAACGAATGAGGCGTTGGGATAGGTGGCCGTGTCGAAGAAGTCCGGGCTCTTCAGGTGGCCAGTCAGGCGCTCGTTGTCCGCGACAAGCGAGTCGGTGACGATCTGCACGTCGATGGTGCTGTTCTCGACCGGGGTAGCCAGCGTGAGCGTGCCCGTGAACTGCTGAAACGAACCTTCGTGGCTGCCGGTCACCTTGGACCCGACGAAGCCGACAGTCGAGGTGTCAGGCCCGAAGACCATGGTGATGGCTTCAGCGGCGGGTGCAGCCGCGCTGCCTTCAGCTGCGGTGCCTTCGGCGGCGCTGCCTTCAGCCGCGGTACCCTCAGCGGCAGTACCTTCGGCGGGTGCAGCGGAGCCTACGGTGGCGGCGGGCGCGGTGGCGGTCGGATCGGGGGCGCACGCGGCAGCGACGCCGATGGTCAGAAGCAGAAGGGAGCTACGAATCAAAGTGGCGGTGGACATGGTATCACTCTCAGCAAGAAGGTGGGGCCAGATGGCCGGCGAAAAAGTCAAAAGACGTGAGTCAGAACAAGGGTTAACGCGTGGCCGTTTGTCATGAAGCCGGCAAACACGCAACGAATGTTGTCGGAACAGAGCATCCCGGAAACAACAACAGCAACCGGAGACGTGCGTAGAGGCAACCGGTTCAGCCGACGAGAGAACGGCTGGCAGCGATACGCTGCAAGTCGCCGTTGGCCAGCAGAGCCTCGGTATCCGAAGCTCCACCGATGAGGAACCCGCCGGCGAAGACCATGGGGAAAGTGGGCCAACCGGTCCACATCTTGAGGGCATTGCGCTTACGCCAGTCCGAGAGGTAGCTGCCGTACTCCAGATAGGTGAACGAAACCCCGGCGTCCTTCAGGGCCTTTCGGGCGCGTTTGACAACAGGGTTCTGCGCCATGCCCACGACCACGACGGCATCGCGATCGACGGCGGCGCTGACCTCGTCAACAATGCTGCGGTGGTTTTGTTCGACTGCGGAGAGCGCGGCCGGATGAATGCGGGACTCAGGAAGAACTGGGCGCATGAAGGGCTCCGTGAAGTTGCACGTTGGCCAGTTGCAGAAATTAAAAAGGATAGGCGCTGCGCATGGAATGCACGCCGATTGTGAACAGGTGCAATACGCGGTCACTTTCTGGTTGCAACCGGAAGAATTCCGGTGAATGCGCAACCTTTGATTGCACGTGTTTTCAGGTTTGCGATGACAATCGTGGTTGAAACCCGGTACGGACCTCTGCGTGCTCGCTGGAACGAGGCCGGCGAGCTCGCGGCACTCTGGTTTCGGGAGACTCGATCAGCCCACGGCGAGAGCGCTGTGGTATCGCCGCCGATGGTGTGGATCGAGCGGCTGCGCGACGAGCTGGCGGACTATTTTGCAGGGCGACGGCACGGATTCAATGTAGCGCTGGCTCCGGAAGGCACGCCATTCCAACAGCGAGTTTGGCAGGCTTTGCAGACGATTCCGTATGGCGCCACCCTCACGTATGGCGAGCTGGCGCAACAGATAGGTCAACCGGGTGCTTCACGCGCGGTGGGCGGCGCGAACGGTCGAAATCCAATCGCAGTCATCATTCCCTGCCATCGCGTGGTCGCCAGCCAGGCCCTGGGAGGCTACACCGGAGGCGTGGACTTGAAACGATGGCTTCTGGAGCACGAGGGCTACAACAACAGCTCGCTATTCGGCAGCCTGCGCGCGGGCTTCTGACGCGTCGTTGTCGAAGCCTCGATAGTGCCGAACAATACGGCGATGCAGCGAAACCGTGGGGTCAAACAGGAATCTGAACCAGAGCTTCGTCAGGCTGGTGTGGATGTGCAGGTTTCCGTAGACCTCGGGGGCCAGTCGGCGAACCTCGGGTAGACGATTCCACGGCACCGCAGGGAAGTCGTGATGCTCATTGTGGTGGTACACGTTCAACGTCACCAGGTTCAGAGGACCGTAGTAGCTGTAGGTCTCCTGATTTTTGTGGAAGATGAAGTGTTCCTGCACATAGCGGGCACCCACCGGGTGCGGCCCCAGACTAAAGATGAAGCTCGCGGCCAGATAGAAGAGCACCCAGGGCCCGGCGTACCACACAAGTAACGCATCGACCGAAAACTGAACCACCCAGTTGGCGAGCACCCAGGGCGTCATGAAGCTGATGCGCCCATTCTTGATGAAGCGGTTGGTGCGGAGCGACTGAATAATGGGAAATGTGAACTGCCACGCCAGCTTGCCCAGAAAGGTACGGCCGTAAAAATTGGCCTCGGCCACGCTGGCCATATCGGCGTCGAACTCGGGGTCGCCCTGAAAGCGGTGGTGCTTGAGGTGATACACGCGAAAGCTGGACCCCACCGGGATGATGTCTGGCAGATTTGCGATCCACGCCGTGAGCTCGTTCACAAAGCGTGAGCGAGACACACGGTCATGCGCGGCATCGTGGATGATGGCGCTGTTCGCGTTGCAAAAGAAGGCGCCTACGAAGAAGGCGACCAGCAGCATGACCCACCACGGCTGCTCTGACTTCGCCAGCCACACCGCGAGACCCAGCTGCCCTGTGGTCGACAGGATGGCGATGGGGAGCGTCCACGGATTGCGTCCGAACAGCTTCGCGATCTCGGGGTGTTTGCGCAAAAGGCGGCGACCGCGCGCCAGGTGCGGCTCGGCATAATCGACCACCATGAACTCGCCGACCTTGATCTGAAACGAGTCGTCATTCTGTGAGCGAAGCTCTTCCGGCATACCGGCAGAAGAAGGAGCAACCATAAATCGTCCGAGGGTACGAGGGCCAGAGGGGCCCGAAGGCGACAAAGCGGGTGAACGTCCCGCGTGACGGCGGGGCCACTAGCAGACACGCCCCGCTCTAGACAACCCCCAAACACTACGGACGCTGAGTGATAAGTGGCTGTATTTTGTAGACAACTTGTCACAGGAAACGACTATCGGGTCACAATCCGGGCTCGTCTTTGTACACACCATCATGCGAACGTCACCGCGCCTGTTCCACAATCGCGCACTGGACTGTCCCGAGCGTCCACACCAGCGCACCGCCAACGTGGCCGGTGCGTCGAAACCGTCACGCTTGGCATAACGTTTGCGTATTGGTCCCTTCTGCCGCGATGGCCCAGAACAGGGTGTCGGGCGTCTGGTGTTGTGAGGTGCGCCCGTTTCGGGGCCACAGACCCGATTCACCATGACTCTCGCCGTCTGAACTCTGCCCGACGCGGATGAACCGTACTCCACTCCATGGAGTACGCGTACTCCAAAGGTTTCATACGATGCGCGTTGGTATTCTGACAGACTTCCCGTCCGTTGTGGTTCAATCCGGACCCGCCCTGCACACGCGGTTTCTGCATGATGGCCTCAGGAAGAGAGGCCATGAGGTGACCCTTATCGGTCCCGATACGAACGAGACCGCTCCTGTCGAGGGTGTCAAAAGCCTGCTCTTCAAGGGATATCCCTATCCCAGCCACCCGAACGTCAAGGTTGTCGTACCCTCTCCGTTGTCCCGGCTGGCCCACCCGCCGAAAATGGACGTCATTCACGGGCAGACCAACAACCACATCATTGAGTGGGCGAACTGGACGCGGAAGATGCACCGCACCGCGGTCCTGAACACCAACATCATTCACCTGCCCACGCACAGCCACTTCGTGCTGTCCGACAAGATGTACGACAACCGGGTCGTCCGCGAGATCGCGCAGCAGAGCGCCCTGAACGTGGAGCGGGAGTTTGCCCGCATGTACAACGACGGCGACTGCATGATCGTCCAGAGTCGATTCATGGTCGATTACTGGCGTGAACGAGGCGTGACGGTTCCGATTGAGGTCGTGGGTCGACCCATTGACCCCTCCAAGTTCTCAAAGCTACCCGGTCGCGACCCTTACCCGGCAGCAGCCCAACCTGGCGCGCGTCTGGTGGTCGTTTGTCGTCATGACCGTGAGAAGAATCTGGAGCAGCTGCTCGAGATCTTCGATGAACACATTGCTCCTGCGAACCCCGACGCCACGCTGACCATGATCGGCGGCGGCCATGCACATGATCACTACGTGCAGCTCGCTGCCGCCGGACGGCACGGAGACCGGGTGTTCTTCCCCGGCGAGATCGCCCACGGCGAGCTTGTGAACTGGTACGCCTTTGCTGACGTATTTGTGTACACCTCGCTCTCCGAGACCTTTGGCAACGTTGTCAACGAGGCCCTCTGGACAGGTCTGCCAGTCGTCGCTCTGGACGACCGGATGGGTGTGGCACATCAGGTCATGGACGGCGTCAATGGCTTCCTGATCAATCCGAATCGGGTCGATACCGATGCCCGCTTCGCACGCGCCGTCATTGGCCTGATCGAAAACCGGGAGCTGCGTCGCGAGCTTGGCCAGCATGCGGCGTCGTACGCGCGCAGCATGTCGGCACCCGACGTCGTCCTGAGCCGCTTCGAAGGCATCTACGAGCGCGCTATCCGGCGTGTCCACGACGAGATCAAGGTGCCGCTCATCGAACAGAGCAAGGCGCGTCAGCGATATGAGCTCGGGAAGGCTCTCGCTACCTGGGCACGCTACAACTACCTGCTGCTCGCCATTGGCACTGCATCTTTCCGGCTCGGGCTCGGTCGCAAAGAACTCGACACCAGCGCCGTTGCCACAGCCAAACCCCGCGAGTCCGTGCTGCACGACTCCGGTCCATTCGTTCGCGTCGAGCCCAACCCGGTCACAACAGACGCTGCCGAATAACACGTCATCGCCGACCGCGAACGGCCAGCATCGCCTGTCCGAGACGACCGTCTGTCGCAATGAACAGGGTGCTTCTCACCACCTGGCGGGCAGCGGATTTCGGCCAGCGGCCGTCTCGATTCAGCCGCGCTGCGTCTCTCAAATGTGTTGTGGACAAGGCATACTCCACTGCGTCGATTACGTGAGCAGCAGAGGAATGACGGTCAACTGTTCTGGAACAACCGGGTTATGCCGGCGGAGGCCCCGGAGGAGGACCAAACCCGGGCGGTGGGCCCGGAGGCGCTCCAAAACCCGGGGGCATGCCACCCGGAGGACCAAACCCCGGCGGCGGACCCGCAGGAGGACCAAACCCGGGTGGTGGGCCTGCAGGAGGACCAAACCCCGGCGGCGGACCCGCAGGAGGGCCATCATCGTCCTTCTGACGACGCGTATACAGGAACCCAAGGATGCCAAAGAAGAGCAGCGTGACGACAATGATCGCTACCCAGCTGTAGAAAATCTTGCCCAGAATGACGGTGATCGTCGTCAGTACCAGCGCCAGCGGGAAGGTGACCACGTTCACAATGAAGGTCGTGCCTTTCTTCAGGAACGGCAAAATACCGGCGATGACGTGCAGGGGACCGAACACCATCTGCATGCCAAACCACATCATGAAGAAACCAACAATGCGCAGCACCCACATCTTGGCCGCCCGCTCAAACTTCATGGTCTCGACGGCCTCCTGACGGGTACCCGAGAGAACGCGGAAGAACGTATAGCCGTCGATCTCTGCGGCGGTCAGACCGTTGCCCTCGGCCTTGCCGAACGCTGTGACCGTGCCACCCGGGCGCAATACGGTGAAGCTCACCCGTACGTCGCCCACCTGCGGCGCCGTCGCGTTCTGACCGTTCAGGTACAGCTGATTCGCCGAGATGGTATGGCCGGTGAGGGTTGGAGCGATAAGGCTCGCTTCCAGCTCCAGCGGCGCACCACCCGGCAGACCGCGACACTCCGAGCCCAGGATGCAACCACCCTGAACACCCGCTGTGGCGATGTTCCACGCGCCCACCTGAACGTTCGCCACCGAGAACGACTCGGATGGAATCGTCAGGTCGGGGTTCACGCAGCGCTGACCACCGTTGTCGCGTGCGCAGCTCTCGCCGCCGTTGTGAAAACTCGCTGACGAAGCCGGTGAGGACGTCCAGTCGCGACGATAGGTGTATGTTGTCGTCGTCGTGGTGCTGCCGCCCGTATTGGTTTGCGTCTCAGACCGGGAATCCTCGATCCACGCGAACATTTCGGTGTTACGAGACACCGTCACATAGGACCCCGCATTCAGAAACATCGGGTCGCCGATGGTCTCCGTTGTGGCCAGCGGTCCAGTTACGGCGACAAACTCGCCGGCATTGCTGCCCGCAGCATCAGGCGATACCGTGGTTGCCTGCTCGGAGAGCTTCGCCCAGTTGACACTCCCCTCCGTGCGGAAAATGACAACAAATGAGGCCAGAAAGAGCACAATCCCTATGGGAATCCCCATGAACGAACGCCCCAGGTTCGATAGAAACCCGGTGCGTGTAGTCTCCGTTGTAGCCATTCCAAACCTCCATCCATTCAGGTGTTGATGTCTCGGACTCACGCGCCTTACCGTCAATCCCATAGCGTCGCAAGTATCGTCCGATACATCGCACTGTTCGCGACCGCTCTGGCTGGTCCGCAGCCACTCTGGGCCCTCGAACCAGAAGACCTTGAGCCCGTCTGGATGGCACTTTCAGAACACACAACCGAACGCTTCATCAACGGCGAACCCGCTTCCGTGCCGTGGTCGTCGTTTCAGGAATGGCGTCGGCTGCGACGCGAACAAAACCTGGGAGACTGGCCCCTGTATCTGGCCGACGTGCATACCGACGACCTCGCGACAACCCTTCAGACACTCCACACACAAGGCTATCTGGAGCTGGAACGCGCCCTGCTCGTCGCAGCTGTGCAGGGCGGAGTCTCCGACCCGGCATCGGCGTGGGTATGGGACACCGCGCTCGCCGACTTCGCGGCCCACGTGGACTCCGACGCTGCCGCCTGGCTGCTGCATGCACGCGCAACCCAGCTGGGCTCGACCGCCGCCCTGCTTCCCGTCTCGTGCTTTCCACAGACACCCGAGGCCAGACGCGCGCTGGAGTCCATGATCGCTGCCGAGACTTCCGCGCGCATGGCCCGCCCGCGCAACCGGGTCGAAACCGAGGTGGCTTTCACCGAGGCGCGCGCCAGGCTGGTGCTTCCGCACCTCATGGAGCCAGCGGTCTGGGCGTCTCTCACCGCCCTGCGGGAGTCGCTGACGTCCACCGACGCGACCGGGCTGTTACCCAGCCCGGATGCCTGGCCAACGGAGCCTGGCTCGTGCGACCCCCGCACCGTCGCCAGCATCATGCGACTCGATGTTGCCGAGCCCGAGCTCTTTGCATCACAGGGGTGGGTGCTGCAGTCACTGGCGCAGCTCCATCGGGTGGGGCCCCTGATGGTGACCCGTTTCGTCGTCGGCCGATACCTTCGGGGAGACCTCACCGGACTACGCGCCCTCGCCGCTATCGAGGCCAACGCCGGTCGGCACGAACTCTGGCCTGCCCAGGCGATCGCGTCGCTGCTGGCTTCAGCAGCGCAACAAGGCGAACAGGCACTCGCGCTGAGCGAGTCCTTTGTGGATGCACGCGACCCGTTCCGACTCTGGGTGCGGGCCGAGGCGTTGCGCGCAGCCGAGCGATTCGCAGAAGCGCGTGACACCGCGACGCAGGCTATCGACCGCGACCCCGGCTTTGGCGCCGCGCTCATCACCCGCGCGGCCTCCTGGGTCGGACTCGGCTTTCCGCAGGAGGCCAACGCTGACCTCGTCTTTCTTGAGACGGCCTGGGCAACGCTCCCCGGCTACGATGTCCTCATTGAACGGCTTGCCCGGGTCGTTCGCTAGACAGCGCGGCCACGGGCGGCCACATCGCGAACAGCAGCCGCGATCTCCACTGGCACCTCTTCCTGCAGGAAATGGCCGGCCTGCGTGCGCGTCACAACGGCATTCGGCAGCACCGCCTGCACCCTGGAAAACGCTCGGCCGAGCACCGGGTCTCTGTCGCCCCAGACGATCGCCGATGGTCCCTGCCAGGACTGCGTAAACTCCTGAATTCGCTTCAGAACTGGAATCGACGGGTGTTCCTGTGAGTCGGGCACCAGGCGCGCGAGCGCCAGCGGCGCCTTGTTGTCCTGAAACCGACGCAGCGGCCAGGTATAGGCATCGCGCACCCGACCGCGAATCGACGATTTGTCGCCCTGCGCCGTGTGCAGGTAGCCCTGCGGGAATGCACCCACGCGAAACACAGCATCACTGATGACCGGCAGCTGAGCAAACCGATGGAACGCCGTCGGTCGGAATCCCTCGCGCGGCGGTCCCAGCACCGTGTTCAGTACCACCAGACCCACCATCTGCCCGGGTTTCATGGACGCGGCGAGCACGCCGATCGGACCCCCCCAGTCCTGCACGACCAGAATGAAGGCCGGCAATCGCAGCTTGTCGAGCAGGCTTCGCAGGGCGGCAGCATGCCCATCGATGGTGTGAGCACAGCGTGAGTGCGGCTTGTCGGATAGCCCCAGACCATACAGGTCCGGCATGATCACGCGAAACTCATTCCTGAGCTCCTGCGCCAACTTACGATACAGGAACCCCCATGTAGGGTTGCCGTGCACCATGACCACGGGCAGCCCTTCGCCCGCCTCCAT
>JAGWVZ010000636.1 GCA_018970625.1 Myxococcales bacterium
GCGGACTACGTGCCCAGGGGGTTCATCAACATCACCACCGAGCCGGCGGGTGCCACTGTGCTCGTCGACGGCGATGAGCTGGGCATGACGCCACTCAGTCGCGGACAGATCGATGAAGGAACGCATGAGCTCAGGCTCTTGCTGGATGGCTATCACCCCGTCACCACCAGCATTGACGTGCGGGGCGGCGGAGAAACCATCCGCTCGTTCACCATGCAGGAGCGCACCTCCCTCGAGCAGTATGTGCCGCCAGAGCCGGGCTACCTCTCCGTCAACGCGCCACAGTCCAATATGGAAGTGTTCATTGACGGACAACGTTACTCCGTCACGCCCCTCGTTCAGGCCCCCCTCGCCCCCGGCACATACGAGGTCGTGGTCAACGCGGTGGGCTGGATCAGCTACTCCACCGTCATTGAGGTTCGTTCGGGAGAGCAGTTGACTGTCAACGCCACCATGGAGCCAGTCGGTGGCTTTCGGCCCATGCAGGTGGCCAGTGGCCGACGGTCACTCGAAAACGGCTTTCTGATCGGTGGAGGCGCACTCGTGACCACCGGCACCGTCTTTGGCGTGCTCGCGCTCACCAGCGCCAGCACCTACAACGACCGCATAGCGGACCCCGAGCGTGGAAGCTTCCGCGATCAGGCGCGCACCAGCGCTCTCATTGCCGATATCACGATTGGCACCGGAGCCGCTTTGCTGGTGACCGGACTCGTTCTCAAGCTGACCAACAAATCGGACGGAGAGTGGGGTGGTCCGACACCCGAGCAGCTTGTGTTCGCACCCTCCATTCAGCGACGCTCCATCGGGTTCTCTTTCGGTGGCCGCTTCTGAGCGTCGGTCGCTTCTGCACATCGCGACCGACCCACTCCGAGCCTGCCTCGCACCGTTTCATGCGATCGCGAAATCAGACACGCCCGACTGGGTAAAGGGGTTGGTGTTCGGCCCCTTCGGGGCCTCAGGTGAGCGTTGAAGGCTCGTCACACGGCCCGTAACTCCTCGTAAGAAGCACAGCGCGTATCGCTCACGGGCCAACAACTGCCCCTCAAGCACATCACTCGCCGCAACTTGCACCGCGGAAGGTAAAGCGTTCACAACGGTACATCCGACGTCGCAAACGAGCCGATAAACCAGGTGCGAGGAATCACGCAACCCGGTGGCGAGTCACTCCCGGCCAGCATAAACAGGCTCCCCCGACATTACTCGGGCCCTGAGCCCTGGCTGATATGACTTTACGCTTTCATCGTGCCGACACGGTGCCCGGTTGTTGCGGGGCACCGGGGCCTTCCTGGCTCAGGGACGCACAACAACCACGTCACGGAGGGTCGGCTCGGAGCGATTCTGGAATCGGTAAGTCGCGAAGAAGCGACCGCGGCTGTCAGAGACAACATTGCTGTAGAATCCGAACGCGCCCGCATAGGGGTCTTCGTTACCAGCCTGCGTCGTAAAGGACTGCCAACCCGACTCCGTGCGAGGCACGGTGACCAGATCGTGGAACGTGGCGTCCTGGAACAGCACTTCAAGGCCTGCGCCTTCAAAGAGCACCGGATCGCCACCCACGCGGGACGTAATGACCTCGCGACAGGCGTTCACCGTCGTGTCAAAGTTGAAACAGCGATACCCGTCGTCGACAATCTCGATCAGGTTGCTGGAGCGCGTCCAGGTGCGCAACCAGTGCAGTGTGGCGTCGTGGTACGCGATCACCAGCTCGCCTGCCGACGTGAACATCAGGTCCGGGTGCAAGCCGACATTACCAGAATCCGTCACCACGCCGGCTCCATCCACCGTCTGGCCATCGATGATCTGACTCGAGCGCTCTTCGGTGCCCAACAACAATGAGCTCAGCAACAGGTTACCGTTGTCACCATCATAATGGGCGACCCACAGACGACCTTCGGAGTCCACCTCCGCATCCAGGAACAGACCGCCGCCGGTCGGGAAGAACCGGAGCGCCGTAGATGCGGCAACCTCAGCGCATGCGCGTACGCCCGCATCATCCTCAAAGCACTCTTGCGTGTCGGAACACGCAGGGTCACAGGCCGACGCACGTGCGGGTCGCTCACAAACGTCTGTGTCGAGACGGCACGCATCGCGACCGACACAGGTGCCACCGCAGGGCGCGGTTGACACAATCGAATCCACGACGACAGGCGTAGCAAAATCGGCAGCCGAGGTCGGGCTGGCGGTCGTTGCACGCACCAGTCGCACTTCGGTGGTGTACGTACCGGCTTCAGCACTGAAGATGCCCGGCACCGTGTAAACGACCATCGGGAAGCCAGCGAGATCCTTGATCATCGTGGACCAGAGTCCGGCTCCCGGGCTTGCGTCCAGATTGAAGAACGTCCAGGTGGGCTCAGCGCCAGCGCCGACGCCAAAGGTCAGGCCCGTCGTTCCGTCGTCGTCCTCCGCGGTCTGGAAGGCCAGAAGCACAGAACCGTCGCCGCCAATTTCAACCG
>JAGWVZ010000637.1 GCA_018970625.1 Myxococcales bacterium
TAAGCACAAACGCCGTCGCATTGATCGCGCGCGCCGTGGAGTTTCTCTTTGCGGTGGAAGACAGTGACATACGTTACCTGTAGGGAAAGTGCCTCGTGTCTTTAGGCAGTACATGACCGGCCATTGTCAAAATTGCTGACCCTGGCTACCCGCTCCCGTTGCGGTACAGAGTATCCTTTTGGACGCCGTTGACATGTGATACGCACGGTTTACTTCCTTAGCCTTCGTTTCGTTGAAGAACTGCATGAGTCGCGAAGAGCTTGACGATATTGGCAACTACGACTTCGAGCTTCCTTCGTCTCTGATTGCAGCTCATCCGCTGCTGGAGCGTTCTCATGCCAGAATGTTGGTGGTTGACCCGGTAGCGAGGCAGCTGACTGACACGACTGTTTCACGTATTGGTGACTGGCTGGTGGATGGCGACCTCCTCGTCTTCAACGATGTCCGCGTCTCACCAGTACGCTTACACGCCACCCGGGCCACGGGTGGGCACGTTGAATTGCTCGTCGTCGGCCTCGGTAACGAAGGGGAATGGCTCGATTCAACGGCAGGCTGGGTATGCATGACCCGGTCGAGCAAGACGCTCAAGCTCGGCGAAACACTGCTGCTGTGCGGTCTGCAGCTGGCGATTGTCGTTCAACATGCCACAGCAGAAGGGCGTCACCTTGTGAGGCCAACTTCGGCCACCGATCCATGGGAGATCTTCGAGAGGGCCGGCGCCCTTCCCTTGCCTCCCTACATTCTGAAACGTCGGCGCGAGATGGGGCTGCCAGAGGAGGATTCCATGGACAGCCAACGTTACCAGACGGTTTTCGCTGCACGTCCCGGTGCTGTCGCTGCACCTACCGCGTCACTGCACTTTGATCACGCCCTGCTTTCTCGACTGGATGAGGCAGGCGTTCAGCGCACCACCGTGACGCTATGGGTAGGCGCGGGGACGTTTCAGCCCGTGAAAGTCGAGAAGTTGAGCAAACATCGGATGCACTCCGAGACATGGGAGGTATGTGCGGAAGCTGCTCTCGCGATAAACAGGACGCGACGAGCTGGTCGACGCGTTGTCTGTGTCGGTACAACGGTTGTGCGAACTCTGGAGAGTGCCCTTACCGGACATGACGGCGAGCTACTTCCTGGACATGGTAAAACCGATTTGATGGTGCGACCGGGGCACCGATTTCGATTTGTGGACGCTTTGTTGACCAATTTTCACCTGCCCAAGTCCACCTTGCTCGCTCTGGTGAGTGCCTTTGCAGGTCATTCGATGACCATGGCAGCTTACCGTCACGCGGTACTTTCGGAGTATCGATTCTTTTCCTACGGCGATGCGATGTTGATTGTTCGTCCGGAAGCCACGTGAGGGGCCGTATCCGGCACCATGTTGATGCGCGATCCTCGTATGGCAATGCCAGAGCCACGACGATTGAACTTGCACGTGGAACGCTGCAGACTCCAACGTTCATGCCGGTAGGCACGGTGGGCACCGTCAAGGGCGTCACGACAGATACGGTGCGGCGGGTGGGTGCCCAGATTATCCTCGGAAACACGTATCACTTGTATCTGAGGCCCGGCACCGAGGTTTTGACCCGATTCGGGGGTCTTCATCGGTTTATGGACTGGGATGGACCTATTCTGACGGATTCGGGCGGTTATCAGTTCTTCAGCCTTCGGCAGTTCACGAAGACGACCGATGACGGGGTTCAGTTCCGCAGCCACATCGACGGCAGTCGCCACCTTTTCACGCCCGAGAAGGTCATCCAGATACAGGCAGCGATCGATTCCGATATCATGATGGTTCTGGACGACTGCCCTGCGCTTCCCGCTACGCCAAAACGTCTGGGTGAGGCCCTTCGAAGAAGCACCTTGTGGGCGCGGCGGAGCGTCGAGGCGGCAAGTGACGTTCGAGGTGCGTTGTTTGGGATTGTTCAAGGCGGCACCGATGTAACGCTTCGGCTGAACCACCTCTCGGAGCTGGCATCGCTGCCCTTTGACGGGCTTGCTCTGGGAGGATTGGCGGTAGGCGAAGCACCTGTGGAGATGTATGAGACGCTTGAGGCCGTGGCGCCGCAGATGCCCGAGGACAGACCTCGCTATCTGATGGGAGTCGGCCGTCCACAGGACCTGATCGAGGCAATCCATCGTGGCATCGACATGTTTGATTGCGTCATGCCCACGCGGAACGCCCGAAATGGTCAGGTGTTCACGCGGTACGGAAAGCTGAACCTGCGAAACGCGCGGTTCACCGGAGATGATACGCCGATGGATCCGACGTGCAACTGCACCGCGTGCACGCGCATGAGTGTGGGCTACATGCACCATCTTTTTCGAGCCGGCGAGATGCTGGGGCCGATTCTGGCGACCGAGCACAACCTGTCGTATTATCTCAGGTTGGTGAAGGAAGCGCGCGATTCGATTCTGGCGGACCGCTGGGATGCGTTCCGAGGCCGTTGCCA
>JAGWVZ010000638.1 GCA_018970625.1 Myxococcales bacterium
AGACTGAATTTCCCTAACGGCGCTGCTTGCGTCACCACTTGTCAATGTGGGGCCGATGGCTGGGATTGCGCCGACAACTGTAGCTGCCGAGCAGTCGTCGATGCACGTGGTTACTGCACGGGGCAAGAGCCTGCCACTTCGACGTGTCCACCGACATCCATCACACGTTGTCGTACTTCGATATTTATTCCCGGTTTCGCACCAGAAGGAATCCCAGACCGGAATTTGGACCGTACATATGAGTGCAACTCGCGGGGATTTTATGATGTTACCTGTGCAGGCGATGCATGTGGTGAGTATGGTGAGTATTCTTGCGCACCCTGACCGGCCTCGTCGCCGGTATCGTGTTCGCCCGCGCGGGTGACCTGCGATCAGGAGTTATATCGACAGCGACACCTTTGAATCCGCCGGCAGATGGGTACCTCCGTGCACCCCGGAACACGGGTTGGGCGCAGAGACGCAGCGTCAGCCTTACCCACACGACGCAGTCCGAAGGGAGGTGCGACCCTGAAAACAGTCTGCGGCCCCCCATCGGGCCCCTGAGAGCTAAACGGTGCGCTAACCCCCCAGTGTGGTGCTTCACGGAGCCGCCGCTGACCGCGGATTCCCAGGCAACCCTTCGCTCAGTAAGACTTTGCGGACGGTGTCGGGCGTAACAATGGAACGAGAGTCAAGGCAAAAGTGAGCCGATTATGGTAGCGACCTCGCAAGGCGGAACCCGTAGTCCGACCGGAGGAGAACGGCGGGGTCGTCAATATTGCGGTATGCCGCTCGCGCGGCATACGCGCCAGCGTACCAACTTCCGCCGCGAAGAACACGGTTCGAGCCGGAAGTTGGGCCTGTCGGGTCCGTCACCGTCCCCGGATACGTCCCGTACCTGTCCCACGTCCACTCCTCGACACCACCCAACATGTCGTACAAGCCCCATGCGTTTGGCGTCTTGCGCCCCGCCGCCTGCGCACGTCCGCCCGAGTTTCCGCAGAACCATGCGATCGGTAGCAGGGTTCGATCATCACAGTTAGGACTCGTAATGTTGCCCGCGTACGTCGCGGTTGTCGTGCCCGCGCGCGCACCGTACTCCCACTCCGACTCCGTCGGTAGGCGATAACCAGTACAGTCAAGGCCAACAAAAGTTGCGTCTGCACAGTCGCTGTGTACACCATCCTGCCAACCATTGGGCCCATCACTGCATCCTGTAAGCGTGTAGCATGCGCTCAGCCCCTCGCGCACCGACAGCGCGTTCGCAAACGCGACGGCGCTGTACCAGTCTACCGCCTCCACCGGACCACTGTCGTTCGCGTTGCTCGTGCTGCACGACGTGCCGCTCGTCGACTGGAAGCACGACGGGTTCACGCCACCGCTCAACGACTTCCACTGACCCTGCGTCACCTCCGTCGTTTGCATCAGAAAGCCACGCGTCAACGTCACCGTGTGCTGCGTCTCATCGAATAAAGCCGACAACCTTCCAAGCTCGCCGATCGGCGAACCCATCGTAAACGTGCCCGGGTCAATCAACGCGAACGCGAAACCCAGGGCCACCCCAATCGAACAAGTCGGGCCTGCGAAGCCGTCGTTGCACTCGCAGCGGTCAGGCGCAACGCATCGAGCATTCGGGCCGCATCCGGGGGTGCATACAGGTACGTCGCAACGCGCACCCGTCCAGCCGGTCGCACACACGCAGCGGCCCGCCGTGCACGCGGTTGCGTTCACACCACAGGAAACACCGCACCCACCACAGTTCGAAACATCCACCGCTACGTCGCGGCACACGCCGCCGCAGTCTCGACCGTCCGCCCCTGGGCACTCGCAACTGCCCGACTCGCATATTTCACTGCTTCCATCAGAACTTAAATCCACATCTATCCCACCATCGTCCGGAGTGCCACCGTCGTCCGGAGTGCCACTGTCGTCCGGAGTGCCACTGTCGTCCGGAGTGCCACCGTCGTCCGGAGTGCCACCGTCATCCGAATCAACATCCGGCTCACCACCAGCGACCACGCACACACCGCCTTCACACGCCAGCCCTGCATCACAGGTGTTGTTCGGGTAACAAGCACCACCAGCCGAACCAGCGGCAGCGCCCGGGTCCACGCACACACCCGAAGCGCACTCCAGACCCGCATTGCAGCTGCCATCAGCCCGGCACGGACCACCGGCTACGCCCGGGGTACCACCCGGTGCGGGCGAAGAGTCGCCTCCACCACAACCCACCGCCAGCACCACGGACAGCGCAACCACAAACAAACCATAAGGAAATCGCATATCTGATCTCTCCCAACGTCACGGCCCGCTGAAGATACCCAAAGACATAATCCGGCGCGTTCTACCCTTCCAGACGCGTCCACGCCATACCCGAAGTGCAAAACCACGTCAACGCGACGCCGTGCAACACCGCACCCTGACAGGGCGCACTACCCGCCCAGCAACACCCTCAAACTCAACC
>JAGWVZ010000639.1 GCA_018970625.1 Myxococcales bacterium
AGGAGATTCTGCGGCGACTTCGCGATGTCTTTGCCGGTCGCAGCGGTATTATTGTGTCGCACCGCATCGCCGCCGTACGCGATTGTGACGAGATTCTGGTGTTGCAGGACGGGCGGGTGGCCGAGCGTGGCACGCACGAAGCCCTGCTACGGTCGAACGGTTACTACGCGGCGACAGCGCGCGCTCAGTCCGACGAGGCCGTATGAGCAACGATCAGGCTCTGACAGCCCCCGAGCGCGAGGTCCTCGAGGCAGCTAACGACCCGATTCTTCAGCAGATGTTGGCCGAAGAACGGGTCGAGGCGACGTCCATGGACTCTGCCCTGCTGTGGCGCATTCTAGGGTACCTGCGCCCGCATGCATGGTTAGCGGCGGCCGCAGTAGGTGCGGCGACGCTGGAAGCGCTGTTGCTGACACTGCCACCGTGGGTGGTCGGTCTTGCGGTAGATCGGTTGCAGGGCGCGGCTGAACCGACGGGCGTGGGTGGCTGGTTGACCGCTCTGGCAACCCGCGTGGGCGCGCTGTTGCCGGTGGAGAATCCGGCGAGCGCGCTGTTTGTGGCGTTTGGTCTGCTGGTGGGAGGACTGTGGTCGGTGCGGTGGGGCCTTGGCGCGGCGTCGATGTACGGCGTGCAAATGCTGGGGCAGCGGGTGATTCACGACCTTCGTGTCGACGTTTATCGTCACATTATGTCCATGGATCTCGGGTACTTCCATGCGAACCCGGTGGGGCGCCTGGTAAACCGGGCCACGTTTGACGTGCAGTCACTGGCCGAGCTCTTCACAGACGCGGTGGCCGAGGGCATGCGCGATGTGCTGTTCGTCCTGGTGCTGATGGCGGTGATGGTGTCGCTGGACGCGCCGCTGGGGCTGCTGTTGATTGGCGCATTCCCGATTCTCGCCGTGTGCGCCGAGCTGTATCGGCGGCTGGGTCGACCGGCGCTGCGGTCGATGTCGGCGGTGCAGTCGCGCATGAATGGCTGGATGGCCGAGAACCTTGCGGGCATGCGCGACAACCAGCTGTATCGTCGCAGGGCGCGCCGTCGTGCTGAGTTTCGTGCGCTCACGCAGGCGCATCAGGCGGCGGTGACGCGGGTGATTCAGGCGTGGGGCTTTGTGCGCCCGGGCATGATGATCACCAGCGGCGTGGCCACGACGCTGGTGCTGTGGATAGGGTCGGGCCGGGTCGAGGCTGGCACGCTGACGCTGGGTATTCTGCTGACCTTCCTGCAATACACCTCGAAGCTGTGGGTTCCGGTGCGCAACCTGACCGAGAAGTTCAACCTGATTCAGACATCACTGACCTCGGCAGAGCGGATCGCCGACGCACTGGACGCGACCACGAAGATGAAGAACGCGTCGCGTGTGAATACCGCCCTGCAGGTGAAGCTTGGCGAGGTGCGCTTTGAGAACGTCAGTTTCCGGTATGAAGGCACTGCGCGCGATGTGCTGCACGGCATTTCGTTCTGCGCGGCGCCGGGCACAACGCTGGCGCTGGTGGGTGATACGGGAGCAGGCAAATCGACGGTGGCGCACCTGCTGAGTCGCTTCTATGACACGACCGCGGGTCGCGTGCTGGTCGATGGTCACGATGTGCGGGAGTATTCGCTGCAGAAGCTGCGCGCGGGAATCGCGCTGGTGCCGCAGGACGTGGTGATTTTTGCGGGCACGTTGCGCGAGAACATCACGCTGGGCGCTGAGGTACCCGACGAACGACTGACGGAGTGTTTGAAGGCTGTGTGCGCAGGTGACCTGCTATCGCAGCTGCCCGGTGGGCTGGACCACGAGCTGGAAGAGTCGGGACGAACGCTGAGCCAGGGGCAACGTCAGCTGCTGGCGTTTGCGCGGGCGCTGGTCGCAAACCCGCCGGTGTTGTTGCTGGACGAGGCGACGGCGAATGTGGACACGCAGACAGAAGCCAAAATTCAGCAAGCGTTGCAGGAGCTCACGAAAGGTCGCACATCCATTGTCATCGCGCACCGACTGAGCACCATTCGCGATGCGGACCAGATTCTCGTGTTGCGGCACGGCGAGGTCATTGAGCGCGGCGACCATGCTTCGCTGCTCTCGCAGGACGGCGAGTATGCACGGCTCTATCGCACCCACCTGCGCAGCCAGACGAGCTTGGCCGGCGAGTGAATGATGGTGCGGGCTACCAGAGCGAACGTGGGAGCGGGCGCGGAGTATTGAATGCCCTGCCGCACGATAGCCGCAAGCGGTGCGACGGGCACCAAACGGTATAAGGTACGGCCTGGCAGGTAGACGGTGACTTTACGGGGATCATTCCAGCGTGTAGGTTACGGGGGAACGCCTTTTTCATGGTTGCGCCTCATGACCACTCGTTCTCATTTGTCGGGCACGCTGCTGTTGCTCGTCACGTCTGTTGGATTGGCCGCGCTGGCTTCGGCCTGCGTAGGTGTTTCGTCGACTCAGGAGTGTCT
>JAGWVZ010000640.1 GCA_018970625.1 Myxococcales bacterium
CCTGACGCTGAGCGGCACCGTTCATGGCGACGTGGTCGTCGAGGGCCGTACCTCCATTCGACAGGGCGCCACACTCCGGGGCACTCTGGCCACCGGACGGCTGGATGTGCAGGGCGGTGCCCGCATTCAGGCATCCATCGAAACAACCGGCGCAGCAGACACGGCTGGGCCGACCTCCGTTTCAGCACCTTCGCTCTCCCCCGGGCCGGGCTCGGCCGGCCCTACCCCCTCGCCGATCGTCCCGGAAGCAGACACGGACCCTGCGCAGGCCGATCGCGAAGCAGTGGCCGATACCACCGAGCCGACCGAGGACGGTTTGTTGACGGACGCGTCTGATTCTCATGCTCGGAGTGCGCCAGATGACGAGGCCGATGAAGTCGAGCAGGACGATGCTGCTCCGGCTTCGTTGTCTGTCCTCGACCGCCTGACCGACGACCCGGGTGTGAGTGACGCCGAAGATGCCAACCCGCCGGAACCTGAAGCGGACGACCCATAATCGTGGCAGCATGCGGAGGCGCCGCTGCCCTCCCCTCGACGTGACCAGCGCCGCCCTTAATCAACCGGAGCTCACCCATGACGAACGTAGACGCCCGACGTGAACGGCTACGACAGCTCATTCGACTGTGGTCATACCGTGAAGGCGACTTTCTTCTGGCGAGTGGGCGGCGTTCGTCGTTCTATGTCGATGTCCGGCGTACCGCGCTGAACGCCGAAGGTGGCTGGCTCATTGGCGAGCTGCTTCTGGACGCCGTGACAGCCGAGGGCTGGCAGCCGTCGGGTGTCGGCGGATTGACGCTGGGGGCCGACCCACTGGCAACCGCGACGGCCATCGCAGCCTGGTATCGTGGTCTGGCGTGCAGCGCGTTTATCGTGCGCAAAGAAGCCAAGGAGCACGGCACGGGAAAGCAGATTGAGCTTGCGGGGGACATCGCCGAGGGTGCGACGGTAGTCGTGCTGGACGACTCGGTCACGACGGGTGGTTCGACACTCAAGGCGGTCGAAGCGGCTCGCCGGGCAGGATTTCAGGTGTGTGGTGCCGCCTGCGTTGTGGATCGCCAGGAAGGCGCTCGCGAGCTGTTGGCTGCCGCTGGGATAAAGCTGGTGTCGTTGTTCACGATTGACGATTTGCGTACCGCACCGGACGAGGTCTGAGGCGTATGCAGATGGAATTCGACCGCGAGCTCTATATCCGTTCCCCTGTCGATACGCGGCTGTGGGTGGCATCCGTAGGACGAGGGCCCACGGTTGTTCTGTGCGATGGGCTGGGCTGCGACGGGTACATCTGGAAGCATATCTTGCCCGACCTGAAGCGCGATTTTCACGTGGTTCGTTGGCATTACCGCGGACATGGTCGCAGCGAAGCTCCTGCGGATCTGAGCAGCATGACGGTAGAAGGTCTGGTTGACGACCTGCATGCGGTGCTTGATGAGTTAGGGGTAGAGGATGCCATTCTGCTGGGTCACAGCATGGGCGTGCAGGTGATTCTGGAGGCAGCCCTGCAGCCTCGAGGCGACCGATTTGCAGGGTTGGTGGCGCTGTGCGGTGCGCCGGGTCGTCCACTCGATACGTTCAAGAATACCCGTCTGGGACTACGCGTCTTTCCGCTGCTGCAGCAGGCGGCCGACCGGTGGCCCCGACTCGCCAGAGAGTTCTGGTCGTTGGCGGTACCCAGCCCAGTATCGATTTCTCTGGCCCACTGGTTCGAGATCAATCGATTTCTGGTGGGTGTCGACGAGCTGCGTCCCTATCTGGACAGGCTTGCTGACATGGACCCTCGTGTGTTTCTGGCCATGCTGGATCATGCCAGCCGGCACACGTGTGAAGCGCGCCTGAACGAGCTCCGGATTCCGACACTGGTGGTCGCCGCGCAACGTGACACCTTCACACCGATGTTTCGTTCGCGAACGATGCACGAACGCATCGCATCATCGGAGTTCTTCATGCTCCCCGAAGCCACACATACAGGTCCGCTGGAGTGGCCGGAGTTATTGAATCTGCGAATTCGCAAATGGATGGCAAACCACCGTTTGAATCCGGCCTCCGGTCGACCCTTGTCGACAGGCTGAAGCTTGCCGCGCACAGGCCGCGATGGTACAGGGGCACCGAATGACTGAACCCAAATGTGGAGGTATGTTGTGATTACGTGTTCCAAGTGTGGAAGAGAGAACGAGGATCAGTTCAAGTTCTGCCTCGGTTGCGGCTCCAATCTGGAAGATCAACGAGCGCAGTCGAACGCCGCCCCTCCTGCGCTGTCAAACTGCCCACAATGCGGCACGCAGGTCACGCCAGGACAACGATTCTGTGGCTCGTGCGGTTTTAACGTCGAGGCTCACGCGAAGATTGCAGCGCCGGTGGCCGTTCCTGCGCCGGTCCCTGCTCCCGCTCCCGCACCGGTTCCGTCACCTCCCACGCTCACGCCTTCACAGTCAGAGGCT
>JAGWVZ010000641.1 GCA_018970625.1 Myxococcales bacterium
GGCCAGATAGCTCAGTCGGTAGAGCAGGGGACTGAAAATCCCCGTGTCGGGGGTTCGATTCCCTCTCTGGCCACTCTCGATTCGACAAGGTTCCGGCCAGATAGCTCAGTCGGTAGAGCAGGGGACTGAAAATCCCCGTGTCGGGGGTTCGATTCCCTCTCTGGCCATTAAGACTTCAATCCGAAGTCCGTCCGCGTCTCGTAG
Source organism: Myxococcales bacterium (assembly GCA_018970625.1). The sequence continues at coordinate 205 of JAGWVZ010000641.1, forward strand.
TTGGCTCCCGGCACGTCAACTCCACCCACGCGGCAGTGAAGGCCCACAAACGCCAGCGCATCGGCGTTGTAACGGCCGGCCGTCTCGTCTGAAAACGACACAACGACACGGCCCACCCTGTGGTCGTTCCACCGCCCTGCCCGCGCAATCTCCTGAAGTTGAGCGCGCACCTGCACGGGCAGCTTCGTCAGTCCCTGAAGATCGCTCTCCAGAACCAGCGACTGCGTTTCAGGTTCCCATCGTAGCTGTTTTTCGTCCATAACGTCTGGCTCCTGTTCGGTGCTTCGGCAGACGGTCATCTCAGCACGGTGTTCCGTGGCGGCCGCAGTCGATGTCCAACGGTCCTGTCAGAAGTTTCCGGGTTGCGTTACCGCGACCGCGAACCTCCATCCTTCTCTTCTAGCGACAAATTCCATGTCCGCAACGCGCTCTGCCCATCGCCCGCTACTCGATATCGCCCCCACTCTCCCCTGGGTGCAGCTGGCCGATCTACCCTCGCCGATATCGCACGCCGGGGTTCTTCCATCCCGGCATACACTGCTCGTCAAGAACGATGGCGATTGTGGACACCTCTACGGTGGCAACAAGCTGCGGAAGCTGGAATTTCTGTTCGCCGACGCGTTGAGCAAAGGCTTTTCGCGCGTCGCCACCATCGGTGCAGTCGGCTCTAACCACGCACTCGCTACCGCTACCTGGGCCCGAAAGCTCGGCATGTCATGCGAAGTGCTTCACTTTGATCAGCAACCGACTGAACATGTGCGGAAGACGCTCCGCGCGATCGCGAGCCAGGGTGCCGTTCTTCATCCCATCGGCAGCGTTCGGGAGGTCCCGGCAGCGCTCGCCGTTTGGAAGACCCGTTTTCGGGCTCGTTCCGGCGAGGATCGCACGTACTTCATCGCCGGCGGTGGCAGCTCCGCTGTCGGCACGCTTGGATACGTGAATGCGGGCCTCGAGTTCGCGTTGCAAATGGTGAATTCTGACCTTCCAGCGCCCTCGACGATTCGGGTGGCCGCCGGCACATCGGGCACGCTGGCCGGGCTGGTGGTGGGTCTGGCGCTGGCGCGATGGACAACCACGACCATCATCGGCGTGCGCGTGACAGACGCCGTTGTGAGCAACCGGATAGCCGTTCGACGATTGATCTCTGGCACGAAGCGTCTGCTCAACCAGCACGGCGTAGGAGTTCCCACCGCCCTGCCCGCCTGGCGACTGGATCACACGCAGTTTGAGCCCGGCTACGGAATTCCAACCCCCGCGTCCGAAGATGCCGTCGCCATGGGGCGGACCCTGCTCGATCTTCAGCTGGAAAACACCTACACGGGCCGTACTTTTGCGTCACTCCTTCGCGATACGTCACCGGGCCCGCACCTGTATTGGCACACGCTGAATCAGCGGCCGCTCGAAGCTCTCATCCGCGATCCTCGGCCAGCGCTACCAGAGGCTTATGCCCCCTACATCTGAACTGCCCCGCCGAGCGATCTTCGTCTGCAGTGGCAACATCTGTCGCAGTCCAATGGCTGCGTTCCTGTTTCAACACGCAGCCCGACAACTCAATCACCCTGTGGCTGTTCTGTCCATGGGGACGCTGAACATTACAGGGCGAAGTGCGCACCCGCACGCCGTGCAAGTGCTCGCAGACTGGGACATCGACCTGTCGTCGCATCGCTCTCAGGGCGTCAGCCTTGGTATTCTTGGCCATGCTGACGTCATTGTCGCCATGGCTGAGAAGCACAGACTTCAGTTGTGTCACGCTGCGCCGCACCTTCGCCCGCGCATTCAGCTGATGTCCGAGTACGACCCCGACAGGGTTGCCCCTGCCGATATCGCCGATCCGATAGACGGCACGTTGCAGGACTTCATCGAGTGCCGTGACCGACTCTGGCGATGCATTCGGCAGTGGACAGGAGTCGCGCACCGTTAAGCTACCAAATCTCGTCATCTTCGGTGGTCGCCACCAAGATCCAATCTCCTTCCTCACGTGTCGGATACACCCTCAGTTGATACAGGTCATGTTCAGCACACGCGCCGGTTCGGACATCAAAAGTCCAGTGGTGGCGCGGGCAGGTCACACGGTACCCGACTGGACGACTCGTGGCGAACGACTGACCTGCATGCGGGCACGCATTTCGGAACGCGAACACTTCTCCATTGCGCCGAACGACCGCAACCTGTCGAATACCGACCCTACCGACTGCCAGTTGCCCTTCGCCCAGTGCCGCAGCGCGC
>JAGWVZ010000642.1 GCA_018970625.1 Myxococcales bacterium
ATGGGCGGGCCAGCATTTGAAGGCGAAGCCGGGTTCGCGCACGCAATCGAGGCGGTGCATGCCGTCTACAAGGCGCTTCAGGTCGAAACCCTCCCCGCCGAAGATTTCACCCCATCCGCCGGGAGCTTCGAGGATCGATGTGCAGGCAGTGACTCCCCGGGCTGCCAGGAGCGCGCTCTCGACGCCGGCGCGGGCGGCCTGACCACAGTGGGTGGCTTTGGTCATCGTGCCAATATTGGCCGAAAGCGCCCCGGCGCGGCTGCCTGCGATGCCGAGTGCCGTGCAGGTCTGATCCACGTCGAGTCCCAGCCAGCGGGCGCTTGCCAGGGCGGCACCCAGCACGCCAACGGTGCCGGGCGGATGAAACCCGGACCGCTGGAACGGGAAGTGGCGGCCCAGTCGAGCGGCCTCGGCGTCTGCTTCTCGCGCGGCGCACCGCAGGTCGGCCTGCAGCTGCAGACCAACCGCGAAGGCAGCCCGCCAACGGCGCGCGTCGCCTGTCTGGGCCGGCCCTGACGCCACCAGGAGCGGCACCAGCGCCCCCAGCACCGGCGATAGCGCATGGGTCGGCGGGTCGAACATGGGTTCGAAGTCCATGGCGTGAATGGCGGCGCCGCAGACAAACGCGGCGTCCGGCGTGGTGGTCCTGACGCGCGTGGTGGGAATTTGCACCTGTCGGCTGCCCATCGCGCCGGCGTGCTCCAGCAGCAGTGCGATGTTCGGGTGCTGCAGGCCGGCCACAAGTACGCCAATACCGTCGCCGAGCAGCGCTCCCAGCGCTGAGGAGTCCGCATCGGGCGGGTCGATGGTCAGCGCGGCTTCAACGACGCGGCGTGTAAACGCATGGTGGGGGGTGGTCATGGCAACAGCCCGCGTTGCGCCAGTGCCTGCTCCAGTGCGTCGACACCGGGCCCGCGGCGTTCGATGCGCGCCTTTGCTCCCTGTAAGGACACAATCGTAAAAGAGCCGCGTTCTCCGTCGTGCGCCGGTTGGCGCACGAGCAGGTCCAGCCCCAGCAGCTGAGCGAAGTCTCTGGCCTTGTCGAGCCTGGTGATCGAGCCGTCCGGGTGTCCGCTCAGGTTGGCGCTGGTACACAGCGGCGCATCCACCTGCAGGTCACCAAAGAGCTCATGACGTCGCCCCAGGTGTTCGGCTTCGATGGCGCTGAACAGTCGACGGTGCGGACCCGCCGGCAGCAGCAGGCTCTGGTGTGTGCCACCGCGCACGGCCGGGGTTTCGAGGGTCGCGGGGCCGATCTGGAGTCGAATGAAGTTGCCCTCCAGAAAGCGCCAGTCAGCGGGATCGGCGACAGCGATGGGCAGGCTGCCGCTGACGGCGAGCCCGGCAAACCGCTGGATGTCTCCCACCACCGATCCGTAGTTCTTGCCGGGTAGCCGTTGTTTGGCCTGGTCCAGCGCCGCGGCTCCCCGTTGTGTGGGCAAAGCAAACAGAGCAAACACGGTCGGGAGTTCGATCAGCGCCACCCCTTGAGCCGATTGCAGCGCGTCGAGCACACGCTCGGCCACACACGGGTCATCGATCCACATTTCCTGAAGCACCGCAGACCTCCAGACTCGCACCAGTCATCAACGTCGTCGCGGAACACCCTCGGCTGGCGACGTGGCGCGGTCGTTAGCACAGGGAGCCCGAGAAGAGGGAGCCCTTGCATGTGCAATCGTGGGATTTTTTCGATGGCGTGCGACGGGTAGCCTGCATGGCACGAACTGCAGGTGACATCGGGAGTGCTTTCCCCACCCGGCCAAGTGTTTCAAGGCACACAGTTCAGAACGCTGCTGCACGGCGACAACATCTCCTCTTTTAGGTTGCTGGTGAGCGAACTGCGCTGTGCTTGACGGTCACCGGGGAGTGCTGCCCCAGCGATTCAAGAGGTGTTCCCGTTCGTTTTCGATGTCACATCGGAGTCAGGTGATCAGGTTCCCATGGGTCGTTCCTGCCGTGCGACGTGCCAGCCCAAGGTGGGCGCAGACGAATCCGGTGGAAGGCCGGTCCCCTTTCAGTGTTCGTCAGGACACCTTCAGGGTGGTCGCATTTGCGTCGTGTTCACACCGTATCAACGGACTATTGACACGTTTTCAGGTGCGGTCTTACCACTGCCGAAACCACGACATCATCGGTATGAAGCCCGTTGCCTGGAGAGTAGGAGCATGTACGGACTCGTGAATCAGGCTGTGAAGAGCCTTCTGGTCGAGGCAGGTGGCGATGCCCTGTGGCAGCAGGTGCGCACACACGCAGGTGCTCCTGAAGATTACAGTCCCCTCGTCCCCTACGACGACGCCATCACATACAACCTCGTTGGCGCTGCGTCTCACGTGCTGCAAGAGCCGGCCGAAAAGTTGCTGCATCAGTTTGGCGTGTACTGGGTCGAACGCATCGCGACGGTCCACTACCCCGAGATGATGGACG
>JAGWVZ010000643.1 GCA_018970625.1 Myxococcales bacterium
CGTCGGGTTCAGGCGCCTACGCGTACACCGAGGCCGAGAACGTGGCCACCTTTGCTGCACCCACCAGCGCCGGCCCCGACCGCGAGCGCATGGTGTTCCTGTTCACCGACACCACCGCCGACTCGACCTCGCTGACGCTGGAGTGGGCCGGCGTCACCGCCTCAGCGCCCATCGGCGTGGACACCGCGGCCATTGTGCGCGCAGGCATCGACACCAACCTTGGCGCAGCCTGGCGTCCGCACTTCAGCTCGGCGCGCTACCTGCTGGAGTCAGGCGGCGACCTGACTCAGGCGGCCGCGTGGATGACCACCTCGCTCGCGATTCAGGAGACCTGGTCGAACCACTGGTTTATGGCGCGCATTCAGGCCGGGCTGGGCAATTATGACGTCGCGCGCGAGCACGCCGCCCGCGCTGGTGAGTTGGGCACCGGCAACAGCACCTGGGAGACCTGGTACAAGGCCGACGCCGAGGCCGAAGTCGCGACCTGGCCGAACTGATCCCAACGGCCGGGTCCGCTGCGGGCCGGCTCTACTGACTGTGCGATTCCGACCCGGCCGCCCATGTCCACCCTCTCGTTCCGCGACGCCTACTTCGCAGGTCATGCAGCCGCCTGCGCGCTGCTGCCGCGGCACTTTGCCGATGTAAAAACTCGCGCTCAGGCCGTCTCCGAGGCTGCCGCACAAGGGCTGAGCAGCGAGGTGCGCGACGAGCTGGTTCGCCAGAACACGCCGTTCGCCACCGATGCCACACGGCGACAGCTCGAGCGTCTGCATCACGCGGGCGTTACTTTTGTCGTTACCGGTCAGCAGGTTGGACTGTTTGGCGGCCCCCTCTATGCCATGCACAAGGCGGCGAGCGCGATCCATCTGGCGGCGCAGCTCGAAGCCGAGACGGGAACCCCCGTCATTCCGGTTTTCTGGCTGCAAACCGAAGACCACGACGCCGTCGAGATCTCGTCTGCCATGCTGGTCGATGGGCGCGACCGGGTTCATACACACTCGGTGACGCTCCCCGGGGCCGGGCGTCGCTCGGTCGCCCATCTGTCCCTGCCGCACGACGTCGACTCCATCGTCGCCGAGCTGGCGCAGCTACGCGGGCAATCGCCCGAACACGAACAGGCCACCGCCCTGCTCCAACGCTGCTGGTACGCCGGTCGCCCGGTACACGAGGCGTTCGCCGAGTACGTGATGACGACGTTCGGGCACGCCGGACTGCTCGTGCTGCAGCCGCGCTCGGCTGCGCTGGCACACGTCGCCGCACCCCTGCATGAATGGGCCATTGCAAAACAGAAAGAAATTGCCGTTGCCCTCCAGACCAGAACCGCTGAACTACAAAGTGCAGGTTTTGGTGTTCAGATCCCCATACGTAGCAATTGCAGCCTCAGTTTTGTGCATCCCGACACAACCGACGGTCCACGGTATCGCCTGCAATGGCAGCATGACCAGTGGGTTGTTCCCGGCGATGGCGGCGAGCTGCGCTCCATCCCCGAGGACCAGCTGGCACAGTGGCTCACGAGCGAGCCGCTGCGTTTTAGCACGTCCGCTCTGCTTCGACCGTTGCTGCAGGACCTGTTACTGCCTACAGCGGCGTGGATCGGCGGCCCGGCCGAGATGCATTACATGGCGCAGGTTTTTCCGCTTTATGCCATCCGAGGGCAGCGGTACCCGTTGTTTGTGCCGCGGGCGAGCCTCTTGTGGGTTCCTGAAGCCTTCGCGAACGTGCTTCAGCGCTTTGCGCTCACGCCGGGCGATTTGGCGCGCGGCGCTGTCGAGGCGGTGCGAAAGGCCCGGGCTCGGGGCACCGCACCCACCGGGAACGACCTGCCAAACCGTATCTCAGCCGCCCTGCTCGCCGCGTTCGACGACACCATTTCCCGCTTTGACCCCGAGCTCGCTTTGCTGGGCGACGACATTGCCCGGGCTACGCAGAAAACCAGACAGCACCTTGCGGCCGGCCTCGAACGATATGCAGAAAAACTGGAACGTTCGTTGGCGTTGCAGCAGGCAAGCAACCTGTACGCTCTCGAGCGGGTCGCTGCGTGGTTCTGGCCGGGCGGACAGCCGCAGGAGCGAACGGCGGCCTGGTGGACCATCAGCGGTCGGTTCGGAACGGAGCGCGCTGCCGAACTGCTGCTCGCCAACGCGTCGCCCCTTCTGCCATCCCCACGGGAGATTCGTTTATGAGCGCGCCCTTCGATGTGCTTGCGATTGGTCCCCACCCCGATGACGTCGAGATCTTCTGCGGTGGCACGGTGGCGCTGATGGTGCGTCAGAAGCGCCAGGTCGCGATCCTCGACCTGACGCAGGGCGAGCTCTCGTCGCGCGGTACGGTCACTACCCGGGCAGTCGAGGCGCAGGCGGCCGCGCGCGTGCTGGGTGTTCAGACACGGCTTCAGCTGGGCCTGCCCGACGGCCACATTCGTG
>JAGWVZ010000644.1 GCA_018970625.1 Myxococcales bacterium
GCTCCTGTCGCGGCTCGCCGCCGACAATCATCGCAACCTTGCCTCTGGTATGGGTCAGCCAGGGCCAGTCGTCTGGAATATGGCTGGCGTCATCGGCGGTTTCGGTCTCTTCATCGCGCTCCACCAGATGATTCACCGCGCGCCGCACCGCCGCAAACTCCTGTCCCTCCAGGTCGCCCGCAAAGGGCAGAGCCAGCCTGACCAGGCGCGTATCGCCAGCCGAAGCACCCACGCTCAACAGGTAGCGCAAGCGCGCCACAAACCCCTGCGCGTCCATGCCGCCGCGCACCTCGTCGGTGAGCCTGCGAAGCTCATCGTCCAGATTCACCGACGGCGCTTCGGTCGAGCCCGCCTGCGCTCCCAGATATTTGAGGTCGCCCGTCAGCCCGCGCAGTTCGTGCTCGATGGCCAGTGCATCGGCGAGCCAGCTGCCGGTTCGCGGCTTGTGCGTGCGAGCCAACCCCGAGACACTGCCGGGTTGCGTCACGGCCGAGTGCTGTGTGAGTCGTCGAAAAAGGGTCTCCAGCTCTTCTTCGACGCCGGCAATGGGCTTCTTCTGCACTTCGGACTGCACCGCGCGCGCCCGCGCAGCCAACCACCCCGTCAGCAATCGGTTCACGCGGGTCCCGGCAGCCTCCCATCTATCCATGTGCGTGCTCGCGACCTCATGAATACGCTCCAGCTCGCGGGCGACCGGCTTTTTGCCCTGCAAATGCGATGGTGTCGCCCCGAAAACCTCCAGCGTGGCTTCGATAACGCCTCGCGCCCCGGCGTCCACGGTCGTGGTGAGCTGCACCTGCACCTCGGGCTTCGGTGCACCATCCAGCATGCGTGATTTCAGGCTCTGCAGCACGTCAGGCGTTACCGCAACCACCGGCGCCGCCTCGCGTGGCGCCGCTTCGGGCGCCCTCGTGGTTGTCTGCACTGTGGCAAACCGCGGAGGGTTACCGCGCGTCTCGCCGGCAGCGGTGGCCTGCCCGGGCACAGCCGCCCCCGCTGTGCCATCATCGGCCGGCGGCTCCTCAGGCGGCTCTTCGGCTGCCACCTCTGGCGATTCGGTCGTCGATTGCCACATGAGATCAAACACCAGCGCGCCCAGCTCCAGCAGCGCGGTCTCCAGCTGGCTCTCGAGTCGCGCGCGAGCGTTGCTGTCGCGCAGGCGATGCAACAACCCTCGCTCATGCTCCAGCGTTCGCAGCTGCTTCTGCAGCTCGGCGATCTGATCTCGGAGCGCCGACAGTTCGGGACGGTTCTCTATCTGCATGCGTGGTGCCTGGCAGCGAGGGATCACATCAGGGAAAACACCGTGCGCACTCGAAAGGCCCACCTGCGTCGGTCAACCGGCAGGGATGTGTGGGAGGCGGGCTGTACATCGCTGTGCACGCGACGGCACCGGAACACCGGCTTACCAGCGGGTGTTGTCTATTCTTCCCGGGGGCAGGTCAATCCCCTGACGACACATTTCGTCTCGGCCATGCGACGTTTTGTGCCACCCCGAAGCAACACCTTTTCCCGTGACGCAGCGCGTCCTGTCACAGGCTCGACATTTGCCTGCGAAGCGGTTAGAGGGCCCGCGTCCGTTGCCCGTTTTCTTGTGGTTTCAACCCCTTACACGGAGCCTGTTCATGCGCGTCTCTCTTCGAATTGCCGGAGTTCTGGTTGGTGCAGCCCTTCTGGGATCGCTATCAGCCTGTTCAGGTCGTCTTCAGGCACAGGTCGATGACGTCGACAGCCTGCTCGCCGCCACCGGCGAAGGCGACTTTGCCGCGCTGGTTGCCGAGGGCGAGGAGCACTGGGCCAACCGCGGCGACGAGACTGAGGTTCTGGCGGCGATCGAGTCGTGGAACGCCGCCCTGAACGCCCCTACGGCCGAAGGCGCGGATCGTTCCGAGGAGCTGGCGGTGGTGTACACCCGCCTGTCGCTGGCGCACTACTGGCTGGCGCACGCCCACTACCGCTACATTGCCGACGAAGGCGAGTCCAAGGCGGCGTGTCTGGCGCAGTACACCATTGGCATGGAGATGGCGCAGAACGCGCTCGCGCTGGGCAACGCCGACTGGAACACCTCGTTGCAGGGCGGCGCTTCGGCGGCCGACTCGGTGAGCCTGCTGACGGTGGACGATGTGCCGGCCGCCTACTGGTATGCGGCCAACGCTGGTCGCTGGGCGCTGCTCGAGGGCATCGTGTCGGCGCTGCGCTACAAGGACGAGATCTTCGCGCTCATGACCCGGGTGCAGGAGCTCGACGGCTCGTATTTCCACAACGCTCCGGACCGTTATTTTGGCGCGTACCACACCAAGCTGCCGCTGGGTAACCCCAACGTTGAGCTGGCGCGCCAGCACTTCGAGACCGCGATCGCGGCGTCGCCCAACTACCTGGAGACCCGCGTGCTCTTTGTGGAAGAGTACGCCATGAAGAC
>JAGWVZ010000645.1 GCA_018970625.1 Myxococcales bacterium
GGGCCCGAACATCCCGGGAGGCAGGCTTAACACCAGCGACGAGATGCCGGCTTCGGGCACCGCAAAGAGCAGCACGTCTTCGCGCGTCTCACCCGATGCGATGCTGGTCGCTTCGGCGATGGGGTCACCCGGCCAGCGCATATCGCCCAGGCGCAGCGCCTGAATGTTGCCGTTGAGGCTGAGCGGTTGATCAGGGCCCGGATCGACAAAGAGCAGCGGGCTGGACGCCTGTGTGGCGGAGCTGGCTGACCATCCCAGTTCATAACGCAGCGCCGATGGACTGGTGTTCTGAATGGTGAGGAATACCCTCAGGACGGGGCTCTGCGTCTGTGCGGCACCTTCCGGACCTTCGAGGTCCAGGTAGGCCATATCGACCGAGGTGACCGTCACCGACACACCGCCCTGTTGAACAGGGGTACCGATGGTAGATTCAGGAATTTCGACGCAGCCAGTTGCCACTGAGGCAAGTCCGAGCATCGCGGCGAAGAGAATTCTGGAGAGGACCCGTTGGTAAGCCATCCGACCCGGTTTCGTCAGGGCCGCCGAGGCGGCATCCGCCGGGGAAATCCCGGCAACCTACAGGAAGCGGTGCGCAGCTAACACGCGCCAGTCACGGGTGTCAATTCATCGCGCAGTCACACACGTTTCGACAACGACAGCACCATGCCTGTTGCCACACGATCAGGCAAGTGTATCGGCGCCCGACGGTTGCTGGTGCTCACGCTGTAGCTTCTGCAGCCGCTCCAGCACGGCGGCGATGTCTCTCCGGCGGGCGTCCAGATCGGCGGCGATGGGCTCGGCATTATCGGCGTGTTGCCGACGGTCCGCGAGTACACGATCCAGCGACTCCATGATCTGCCGATACATACGGTCACCCGTGTCTTCCACGAACTGCTTCAGGCGGCTGGCGAACTCGTCAATGCGCGCGGCGAACTCGGCGTCGACCTTCTGGCCGGCGCGGCTGATGGCGTCCACGCCTTGCTGTGTTGCTCGTTCGCGTGTGGCGTCATCGACCCGATCTTTCAATACGAAGGCCAGAATCGGTGCCGCGAGGGTCAAAACACCGCCGACCAGTATGTTCGAGAACGCCAGAAAGCCTACGCCCAGAGCGCCGAGCGCAAATACGCCGACATCGTATCCAAAGGTGTCTACTTCAAGGCTGATGGACCTGGATTCGACGCCCAGCTCGGCTTGCACCTCTTTCAACACCTCGCGCATGTTGCGGTTGGTAATCTCAATGATCTCTTCGGCCAGCTGCTCGAGCCGATGGGCGACGATCATGCCTTCGTCTTCCAGCCACTCGCGGAACGTGTCCTGAATGAAGGACGGCAAATACTTCCGGATGTCGTCGGGCGTCGCTTTCTGAATCTCGCGGGGCAGGGCGGCGGCGAATTCGCGCGTGAACCGTGCCACGGTGTCGCTGGTCGCGGCCTTCAGATCGTTGGCGCGGGCGTCGATGAGCTCCACATTCTGCCCGACCATGACGCGTGAGCCTTCGAGGCGGGTCTTCACGTTGCGAATGCGGCGCTCGAGCTCTTCGGTGCCCAGGCGAACGGCGGACTGTTCAATGGCCATGCTCTGGTCCATGACCGACGCGAGGCGCATGCCGGTGCGGAAGGCACCTTCGAGGATGATGTCTTCGCGAGCGTTGCGGATGTACAGCTCGATGTCTGCGCGAAAACGGTCAAACCCGGGGTCTCCACCATTGGCGGCACGACGAGCGCTCACCGGGTAAATGGGGGCATGTCCCACGAGGTCTGTGATACGCTGCTCGACGTGCTGGGTGACCTCATTCAGCTCGTCGTCGGTCAGCGCGTCGATTTTTCCAAGGAGGAAGAACAGTCGCTTCTGACTTTGTCGAAGTAGCCTGTCCTGAATGAACGTAACTTCGCTCTTCTTCAGCGCCTGCGTCGCATCCAGCACGTACAGCACAATGTCGGCACGCGGCACATAACCGTACGTAATCTCGACCTTTTGTCGGCTAATGTCGTTCACGCCGGGCGTATCGACAATGGTCAGGCCGTTGGCGAGCAGCGACGATTGCACCGGAATCTCAATGTACCGCAGGTCCACGCCGGCGTCGTGGGTGACCAGGTCCCGGAGCTGGTCCCAGGTCACCTCTCGGCTGCCCGATTCACTGACCACACGCGGCAGGCCATCGCCCTGACGAACATGGGTGATGACCGCCGTGGTAGGGGTAATGCCGGTCGGCAGCACATGGGTGCCGAGTAGTGCATTGATGGTACTCGACTTTCCGTGATTGAACTCGCCGAGCACGACCATGCTCAGACGCCCTTCTTTCATGGACGGCAGCCGTTCGTCCCGGATCTCATGCTGGATAGCGTTCATGCCGCTGCGCTCGGCCAGATCAGCGAGCGATTCCAGGGCACGGGTGACACGATCGGTCAGAGAGGGTTGT
>JAGWVZ010000646.1 GCA_018970625.1 Myxococcales bacterium
CATCGCCGGTGCCGATGAAGATTTTGCCGTTGTCCTTGAGCAGGTCGGCGCGCTCCATGCCGGGGCCGCGGGGCTTGGAGCCGATGAGGATGGCGACATCGACATCGCCGAAGCCGACGACGGGGTCGCCGGTGACGACGGTGCCAGCGAGGGTGGGGAACGCGCAGTCCTCAAGCTCCATGACGACGCCGCGGGCCTTCTCGACGAAGTCCGGCAGGTCGATGAGGTGCAGAATCACCGGCTGGTCCTTTCCGAGCAGGTCGCCGTTGGCGATGCGGAAGAGGATGGAGTAGCCGATCTGGCCGGCAGCACCGGTAATGGCAACACGAACGGGAGGCTTGGTCGACATGTGCGAAACTCCGAAGGCTGGGAGTGGACGACAAAAGGGGCCGCCGCGATGGACTGGCGGTCACACGCGCAACGCCGCGCGGGCCTAGCGTCTGTCCCGAGGTTTGGCAACGGGTTAGGACGGCGCCCCGGGCGAACGGTGGCGCGGAAGCGTCCCGGGAGCGATCGGTTCAGGACCGCCCTGCTATGGTCGGGATTGGCCCTTGCGAATGGCGGGTGAAGTGCGGTAGGGCCGAGGAGTGACGTTTGATTGCAGCGGGTCTCGGTGGCGTTGTGTGTATCGCACGTGCGCACACGGAGACCAGGTAGATAAACACGAGCTCTGGTCAGGAGTAGGTTATGTGGAAGAACTGGTGTGGAGCCATGATGCTATCGGGTGGAGCGCTTCTGGCCGCTTTGCCTGCGCAGGCACAGAATGTGACGGTGTCGCCGGGCTTTGCAGAGCCACTGCGGGCGAGCGGCACGGCCGGTGGTCTGGTGGATGGCAGCACGTTCGGGCCGAACTGTGTGGGGCAGGTAAAAACGGCGCCGAATCATGTGATTACGGTGACGCAGGCAATGCCCCACCTTCGGTTTGATGTATCGAGTGTCGACGACGCGACGCTGATCATCACCGGCCCCAACGTGACGATGTGCAACGACGACGCGGTGGGGCTGGCGCCTCGGCTCGAGGGTCCGTTTGCGCCGGGCACCTACAATGTGTTTGTCGGTTCGTACTATGGCGGCGACTTCGCGTACGAGCTTCAGGTGTCGTCCACTCCGGGGACGGGCGCGACCACGGGAACGACAGGGACAGCTGGCCCGGCCATCGCCCTGAGCCCCGGTTTTGCTCCCGACCCGATGGTTCTGACCGGGTCTGCCGGCGGCACAACCGACGCAACGACGCTGAACCCCACCTGCCGCGGCAGCATCGGAACGACCCCCAATCACACCTTTACGGTGTCGGCGCCGATGAACTTCGCGCGTTTCACAGCCGAGAGCCAGACCGACCTGACGCTGGTGGTTCGTGGCCCGGGCGGCATTCTGTGCAATGACGATACCCACGGTTTCAACCCCGAGGTGGCAGGGCCGCTGGCTGCAGGCACCTACGAAGTATTTGTGGGCGTCTATGGCGGCACAGGTGGTCAGGTACCCTACACCCTGAGCGTGTCGCAGACGCCCTTTGGCGGAGGCACAGCGGCGCTTCCAACCCCCAGCGGTGGATCCATCCAGCTGTCTCCCGGCTTTATGCCGGACCCGCACACGGTCTCGGGCCGCTCGGGCGGACCGGTTGACACAGCAGGCTTCGGAGACTCACCGACGGGGCCGTGTCGTGGTCGCATCTCGGCGACACCCAACCACGTCTTTACCGCGGGCGGTTCGTTCACCTACCTGCGAGTGGGCGTGCAATCGAACGTGGACACCACGCTGGTGATCGAGGGCCCCGGCGGGGTGCGCTGGTGCCAGGATGACACGGACGGCTTCAATCCGGCGATTGGCCGCGATTTTGCGGCCGGCACGTACAACATCTACGTGGGCAGCTACAGCACGGACGGCGACTACACCCTGACGTTGACCGAATATCAGCGCTGAGGGTTCGCAGGGCGGTGGCAGCACCGGCTGTCGCACCTTTTTCAACCGCGGTGGTGAATCCACCGACCTGAACGTGCCCCCCATGCTCAGCGTCAGCGGTGAAACCGGTGATAGCGCACCAGCTCTTCGGGCAGATCGGTGGCCAGCAGGAAGAACAGCGTGAAGATGCGTCGCGCATCTGCGAGGTCCATACGCACCACTGGCGCGAGGATGTCTTTCAGGGCAGCGGCGGCGTCGTCATGGACGACTCGCTTGGCATAATCGAGCGCCTCGAAGCCGCGCACGGGTGCCTCCCGGTCCACGTGGGCGAGCTGCGAAATCGTGGCCGTGTACTCTGCGACGTGCTCGGCGACCATTACCGGCGGCAGCTCCAGCGTATCGGTACGCCGGACGCCGTCTGCATAGAATCGCACCTCCCACACATCATCCGGGCGCAGGGCAAACTCCAGCGCAGGTGGCTCGGTAGAGCCCGTTGGCTGCCGAGGTAGCACACC
>JAGWVZ010000647.1 GCA_018970625.1 Myxococcales bacterium
TGGAAATCACCGAGGAAATGCTGGACGCCGCACCGGCCGGCCGCATCACCGAGTTATCCCGCGAGCGCACCGAGCAGCGGGCTGAGCGCCTGTTTTTCCAGATGATGCTGGACGAGCAGGAAGTGGTCGACGCGTTGATGTCTGATGCGCAAGCCAGCAACTGGCTCATGGCGCTTCTTGATTACGCGAAGGCCATTGAGGGCGAAGAGCAATGGCGCGAGGCTGCCAGGCCGCTAACCGTCGGTAAGGTTTTTTACCTTGCAAACGCTGCTCGGCAGCTGCGCAAACATGTTGCTCGAGTCATCGACCAGCGTGCCGAGCGTCTTGCGGAGCGCTGAGATGCGCGACTGGATTGACGTCATCTTGGACGGCGCCAGCCCTGCATGGCTGGCTGTTGGTCTGACCATCACCGGGCTGATCTACGCAGCCCTCCTCATAGGGTTCCTGGCATGAGACAGCGCCGAATTATGCGCGACCGCAAGGAGCGCTTGCACCCGGGCGACGTAGCGGTGTTCTGGTTCGCAATGCTCGGGTTTCTGTTCTTGTTCGTCCGCTCATTCTGGATCGACGGATGAGCGCGGATTGGTGGCAACTGCAGCAGCAGCTGGCGTTTGCCGAGTGGCAGTGGCAGGAAATCGAGTTCATCAACGGAGAACTGAACCATGAAATTTCAGAAAGCGACCCGCAAGCAGGCCAAGCTACGGCTGGCACTCACGGGTCCGAGTGGATCGGGCAAGACCTATTCGGCGCTGCTGATGGCCTCTGGCATGGGCGGCAAGATCGCCGTCATCGACACTGAGCGCAGCAGCGCGAGTCTGTACTCGCACCTCGTCGAGTTTGACGCACTGG
Source organism: Myxococcales bacterium (assembly GCA_018970625.1). The sequence goes on from JAGWVZ010000647.1 coordinate 850, forward strand.
ACCTCGCGCCGCCTTACACGCCGGAGCGCTTCATTCAGGCCATTGAGGCCGCAGAGGAAGCTGGCTACGACATTCTGGTGGTCGACAGCATCACGCATGAATGGTCCGGCGTCGGCGGGTGCCTGGAGCTCGTCGACGAGGTGGCCCGCAGCAAATACAAGGGCAACAGCTGGTCCGCGTGGAACGACATTACGCCGCGGCATCGCGCCTTCCTTGACAAGATGATGGCCAGCAACCTGCACATCATCGCCACCATGCGCAGCAAGACCGACACCGCGCAGGTCGACGAAGGCGGCCGCAAGCGCGTCGTCAAGTTGGGGATGAAATCCGAGCAGCGCGACGGTGCCGAGTACGAATTCACGATTGTTTTGGACTTGGTCCACGACGGCCACTTCGCCACGGCCAGCAAGGACCGCACGGGCTTGTTTGCGGGCGACCCCAAGCCCATCAGCGCGGAGACCGGCCAGCGCGTGATCGAGTGGCTGCACTCCGGCGAACCACTCAAGCCCGAGACGCCCAAGGCCGAGTCCGGCGGCGTCACGCCAACGGCTGGCGCCACAGACCGCATCGACCCCGACCGGCGCGAAATGGTCAGCCGCTACGTCGATGCGCTGCGCGACGCATGCGAGCGCCAGGACGGCCTGGCAGCCGCGCAGCTGACCTCAGAGATTCAGGACGCCGACGAGAAGACCGCGGTCTGGTCGCTGCTGAACAGCGGTGAGCGTTCGTTCATCAAGAAAGCACTCAAGGAGGCAGCATGATTCTCACAGGCGTGGTGCGACTGGGCCGCGATGCGGAGGCGAAGGTCACCCCGAAAGGCACCCCGGTGGTGTCGTTCAGCGGAGCTTGGAACTACGGCACGAAAGGTGACGACGGCAACCGGCCGTCTCAATGGGTTGCGCTGGAGTTCTTCGGGCAGCGTGCGGAGAAAATCTCACAGTATTTGACGAAAGGTTCCCAAGTTTGGGTGGCGGCCAGCAACGTGCGGGTCCGCGAGTACACGAAGAAAGACGGCACCGTCGGCGTGGCGCTTGAGGCGACCGTGCAGGACCTCGACCTCGTCGGCAGCCGATCCGCCAGTGACGCGCAGCCTGCCGAGGTGCGCAAGCCGGCGCCGGTCACCAAGGCGCGGTTTGATCAAATCGAAGACGATCTGCCGTTCTGATGCGATTCGGATCGATCTGTTCCGGCATTGAGGCGGCCAGCGTGGCGTGGCATTCGCTGATCTGGTCGCCTGCGTTTTTCAGCGAGATCGACCCATTTCCGTGCGCCGTGTTGGCGCACCACTATCCCGACGTGCCCAACTACGGCGACATGACCGAGTTTGAGGAGTGGCCCGATGTCAGCATCGATGTCCTTGTGGGAGGAACTCCCTGTCAGTCGTTCAGCGTCGCCGGACTCAGAAAGGGACTGGATGATCCGCGTGGCAACCTCATGCTCACCTTTGGCGCGATTGCTGGCCGATATCGCCCCGAGTGGCTGGTTTGGGAGAACGTGCCCGGTGTCCTGTCGAGCAATGGAGGGCGGGACTTTGGAACCTTCCTCGGGATGCTGGCAGTCCTCG
>JAGWVZ010000648.1 GCA_018970625.1 Myxococcales bacterium
CGAACGCCCGCCTCAACGCGATGAACGGCAGCGGTACGATGGACGCCCATCGCCACAGGACGAACGTCGCGCCCAGAGTGAACGCGGCTTCGCACAGCGTGAATCCCGCCGCGACGAATCCGTTGTGCGACGCGGTTCAGCGGCCAACCCCGGTGAAGGCTACAATCGCGGCGGATTGCAGGGCACGGGGCAAAACACAAACGAAGGAAAACCGGCCGCGCCCAGACACCTGGTGGATGCGCGTTCCCTGGACGCACTCGAGCGCGCACGGCACAAAACATGGGTCGGGCGCGGTGCACTCAAGTTGCTCGCTGCCATTGAACAATTCGGTATCGCCGACCGTTTCGCATGGAAACGCGTGCTCGATGTGGGCGCCAGCACCGGTGGTTTCACCGAGGTCATGCTCCACTTCGGAGCGTCACACGTCACAGCTGTCGACGTCGGTTTTGGACAAATGGTGGATTCACTCCGTCACGACCGGCGAGTGGAATTGCTGGAACGAACCAACTTCAAGACCGTATCGCTTTCGGTGGCTCCCGGACCCTTTGATTTCTTTGTTACGGACGTCAGTTTTATGGCGTCGCGAACCCTTCTCAAGCCTCTTGGAAAGCGCATTGCGGCCGGCACAATCGGCGTGATTCTGCTGAAACCCCAGTTTGAATTACCCGACTCGCTGCTTCCCAAAGGTGGTGTCGTCGCGAGTCGAAATTTACGAAAATTCGCGTTGAATCGATTTCGACGCAAGGCGACCGCGCTGGGTTTCGAAATTCTGGACCGCATGGACAGCCCGATTCACGGCGGTGAAGGCAACGTGGAAATGCTGCTGCTCATGCGGTTTAACGGATTCCCGGTAAAACCCGATGGTTCAGAGCTGGACGTTCAGGACGACGACTGAATTTCGGCGTATTTACGCTGGTATTTCCTGCTCAGCGGGAAGTGCCTGAAGGCGCACGTTTTCGTGATCACCCACGATTTGTGCGCCCACGCAGAAAACCTTACCGGCCTGCTCGTTCGGCTGACGACTTCTTCGATTTCGACCACGCGCGAAAACCAATCCATGACGCGACACCCACGCCGCCGGCCACAACCAGCCACCACATGTATGTCCAGACGATCATCAGCACAATCATCGCCGAGGCTCCCATCACCATGCCAGCGAGTCGTCCCTGTCGGTACGAAGCCTGAACATCGGCCTGATGTCCGTGGGCGGGAAGCTGCGTGTTCGGTGAAGCCATAAAAACCCGGAGACGATGCCATACGCGTTGCGAAACGGCCATGTAGGAATTCAATACGCCCTGTAAGCGGCCGTTTTGTAGCGAACGTCAAGAGATTGAAATCTGGTTTTCGTCAGGCCCTCGCTGTGCAATGTCCCTCTCTGTGACCAGACAGGTTCGGGTCGAACGCGCGGCACCGCAGGCAGACCCCCCACTTACCGAACTCAAACCGTCATGTCTGAAGATGAACGATTTGTCTCGCCCTACGACCTGATCGGCGGACGAGCAGCTGTTGAGCGCCTCGCACACGCCTTCTATGACGCCATGGAGGAGCTTGAACCTGAGCTCACCGCCCTCCATGACCTGAAGGCGCCCGGCAGGGTGACCGATGACGTAAGGTCCTGGTTCGCCAGCTTTCTGGTCATGTGGACAGGTGGCCCAGACGACTACATGAACGAACGCGGCCACCCAAGACTGCGATGGCGGCACAACCGGGTGCCCATCGACACCGCCATGCGAGATGCGTGGCTGCGCGCCATGAGCGTCGCCATGGACCGCTGCGACGTGCGGGGCCCGGCCCGCGACTATCTCGACAAGCGGTTCGCTGAAGTCGCCAACTTCCTGCGCAACGTGGAAGGCTGAGCCAAAAATCAGGGGGCAGCACGATTTTTGTGCGCCGATCGACGCGACTTGTCGACAGGCACATATCAACTCTGCGTCTGTCTGCCCGGACCTCAGCCATGCCAGAACCTGTTTTCCGTCTGGACGATCTGGCCAGACTCACTTTTCATTCCGATCCAGAAACGGCACTTCAACTCTTTGACCGCTCTGAACTTGCCGGCGCTCGCATCGAGATCATTCGTCTCGATACGCAACTCGCGCCACTTCAACGGCTTCCCGATGCGGTGTACGTCTGCCGACGGGGCCTGATTCAGGAAATCTGGATCGTTGAATTCCAGTCTCGCAACAAACTTTGGCCCGCCGCGCGTGCCAGCGAGTGCGTCGTGGACGCTATCCTTCGCTGCTGTGACCCTTCGACCCTCGCATCCTGTGAAATCCGCGTCATCGAGGTCCGAATTCGTCAGGCTTCGCAAGGTGACAGCGGGTCCATCGACCTTCACGGTCGACTGGCATCCGGTCGGGAGGACGGGCTGCTGGGTTTTCAACCTTCCAATGTGCTCGTCGACGCCGACCCCG
>JAGWVZ010000649.1 GCA_018970625.1 Myxococcales bacterium
CTTCGCAGGGCGATTTTCTGTATGTGCCCTCTCGCGATGCGCGCAGCGTGGAGCGTCTGGATCGTTTTACCGGTCTCGGACAATCGGGTTCACTGCTCAATACGGGTTATGCACCAGAATCTGTTCAGGTTTCGCGCGATGGGCAGTTGGTGTATGTGGACAGTTATCTGTCGCGCGAGCTGGTGGTCTTCGCTGCCGACGCCTTTGTGACCAATTCACCGGCGCTGCAGCGCCTTCGTCTTCCGACTGTCGAGCCGTTGAGCGAATCGGAATTGCGCGGCAAACAGTTATTTAATGATTCGTTCGATGTGCGCCTGAACCGCGACAGCTATATTGCCTGCGCCGGCTGCCACCTGGACGGTGAATCGGATCATCTGACCTGGGATTTCTCGGAACGAGGCGAAGGTTTTCGCAATACGACATCGCTGCTGGGCCGAGCCGGTATGGGGCATGGCCCGGTGCACTGGAGCGCGAATTTCGATGAAATTCAGGATTTCGAGCACGATATTCGAGGCCCTTTTGCAGGCGAAGGCCTGATGTCGGACGAGGATTTTTTCAGCGGTGGGCGTGACACTTCGTTGGGCGCCCCCAAGGCCGGCTTCAGCGCTGATCTGGATGCACTGGCGGCCTATGTGACCTCGCTGACCGACTATCCCCGCAGCCCCTGGCGGCAGCCGGACGGCAGCCTGACACCCGACGCCGAAGCCGGGCGTGCGCTGTTTGAGTCGCCCGAGCTGGGTTGCACAAATTGTCACAGCGGCGCGCATCTGACCGATAGCCGCTTTGTGGCGCCGGGAGAGCCGTTGTTACACGACGTGGGTACACTGCGTGAGTCGAGCGGACAACGGCTGGGCGGTATATTGTCTGGCATTGATACACCCACACTGAATGAGCTCTATAATTCCTGGCCTTATTTACATGACGGTTCGGCGACCAGCCTGCGCGACGTACTGACGACGCGAAATGCGTCCGACCAGCACGGTGTCACAGCGCAGCTGAACGACGTTGAGCTGGCGCAGCTGGAGATGTGGCTGCTGTCTCTGGACGGCAGCGACGAGTAGCGGACAAATCGGCTGCGCGTAAAAATGCACACGGAATCCATTCTTTTGCTCATGCGTCATTCCGCCCTGAAATATTGTGTGGATCGCAGCGGCAATTTCCCGGTTTAAAGAACAAACAAATCGCCGTTTATCGGACTGGTGGAGCACCCCGTTGGCCCGGTGATTGTGGCGTGACCGTCCGCACGTACGCTTGCATCGGAGGGCGGCGGCTGGCATGACACCGGTCTTCGTCTCTGTTTTCCCTCTGGATGCCATGCCATTTCGCGCCCCGGTTCTCTTGTCGCATCCGCACGTGCAGACGGTGTTGGGTTCCTGGCGTCGGGTAGCGCGTCCTGCGTGGCGACGCGAGCGACTGGAGCTTGAGGATGGCGACTTTCTGGATGTCGACCATGTGGACGCGGCCGATGCCTCGTCGCATGTGCTGGTGTTGCATGGGCTGGGCGGCAGCTCGGACGCACCGTACGTTCGGGGGGTGGTGCAGGCGTTGTCAGCGGCAGGTTGCGGGGTTTCGGCGCTGAACTTTCGCGGTTGTAGCGGTGAACCCAACCGCCTTGCGAGAGCGTATCACTCGGGCGAGACCGGCGACCTGCTGATGGTGGCGGAGCGTTTGCGTGCCGCCTACCCCGCCAGAAGACTGTATGCGGTGGGATTTTCGCTGGGTGGAAATGCGCTGCTGAAAGCGATGGGTGAGGGAGGCGATGGCGTGCCGTTTGATGGCGCGATATCCGTGTGCGCGCCGCTGGATCTGGCGATTTGCGCCGCATATCTGGACGATGGCGCGTGGTTTGCCTATCGGCAGTACCTGCTGTTTGCGCTGCGTCGCATGGTAAAGGTCAAACAGCGGGTGTTGGAGGGCGTGATTGACCTGAACCGTGCACAGGCCAGTCAGACCTTTCGGGAGTACGACGACGCGGTAACGGCGCCTATCCATGGTTTTGCAGGGGTGGACGATTATTACGCCCGTAGCAGCGCACGCCAGTATCTGGCCGGAGTGCGGCGGCCAACCGTGATTCTGCACGCTGCCGACGACCCTTTCATGCCCATGACCGTGGTTCCAGGAGCTGATGAGCTGAGTCCGTCGGTGCAGCTGGTGGTCTCTGCACAGGGCGGACATGTCGGTTTTGTGGGCAGGGCGGCGGACGGCAGCCGGGGATGGTGGCTGGATTCGTGGGTGGTGCAGCAGGTGCGAGAGCTTACAGGGTTGGCACTTATCCTCGCGGGAGAGCGCAGAAAACGGTTGACACGCCATCTGGCCCGGGTGTATCCAACCGCTCCACCCTTTTCGGGCAGTGGCGCAGTCTGGTAGCGCACTTGCATGGGGTGCAAGTGGTCGCAGGTTCAAATCCTGTC
>JAGWVZ010000650.1 GCA_018970625.1 Myxococcales bacterium
CGAGCTGTACTGCCGACCAGCCTATCTTGGCCAGAATATGCGCCATCGCGCCGCTGCGATTGCCACCCCGCCAGCAATAGACCAGCGGTCGCCAGCTTTTAGGGTGATCGGAAAAATGCGCTTCGAGGTGCGATGCAATATTACGCGCGACAATGGCTGCGCCGATTTTCTTTGCCTTGAACGGGCTGTCCTGCTTGTACAGCGTGCCGACCTTCACGCGTTCATCATCATGCAGCACCGGGCAATTGACTGCGCCGGGAACATGATCGAGCGCGAACTCGGACTCGGAACGCACATCGATGACCGTATCGAATGCTGCCATGTCGGACAGCGCCTCGCCGGCAGAGAGCAGGACGGGATATTTCATCAGGCAGTCAGAAGGGCGTATCTCTTTGTTTTTTATTTGAGCAAAGTGCGCAGTGCCGGCCAGACATTGTCGAGCATGATGGGTTGCGCTTTCTGGTTCGGATGAATCCGATCCGGTTGGAAATACTGCTCGGTATCTTCCAGTCCTTCCAGCATAAACGGCACCAGCTTGACGGATTTTTCTCTGCCCAGTCCCTGGTACATGGCGGCAAAGCGTTTGCTGTAATCCACGCCATAGTTGGGTGGAAGGCGCATGCCAACCAGGAGCACCCTGGCACTGCTGGCAGTCGATGCCGTGATCATCTCACGCAGATTGGATTGCGTGGCAGCCAGAGACAAGCCTCTCAAGCCATCATTGCCCCCTAGCTCGAGGATAACGATCGCCGGCTTGTGCTGTTCCAGCAGAGCGGGCAGCCGGGTCTTGCCGCCGGCAGTCGTCTCGCCGCTGATACTGGCATTGACCACGCTAAACGAAATCTTTTCCGCTCTCAGTTGTTTCTCGAGCAAACTGACCCAGCCAGTCCCGCGCGGCAGCCCATACTCTGCCGACAGGCTGTCGCCGAGCACGAGCACGGTTTTTGTTGCAGAATGCGCGCTGCCAGATGCAAGCAGCCCGGGACCCAGCAGGGCGGCCAGTACCAGCCCACGTGCCGAGTGACAGAACAACGCGCAAAATCGGCGAGTGGCGCGAATGGTGTTGAATGCGCTAAAGCCAGCGAATCTGAATGCACGCTCTGTTGAACGCAGTTCCTCTTCTGATTGATCCTGCATGCCCGAAAACTCCCTGCCACTGCCGTTGATCGATGTGACCGGACTCACCAAGCGAGTCGCCGATGCCAGTGGCGAACTGACCATACTTAACGATATCCATTTTACCGTGCGCTCCGGCTCGACGGTCGCGCTGGTGGGTGCGTCGGGCTCGGGCAAATCAACGCTACTCGGCTTGCTGGCCGGGTTGGATTTGCCTTCATCCGGCAAGGTACTAATTAATGGCACAGATCTGTACGCACTCGATGAAGATGGCCGCGCAGCACTTCGCAAGTCGCAACTGGGATTCGTTTTCCAGTCATTTCAGTTGCTCTCTCACCTGACGGCGCTGGAAAACGTGATGCTGCCACTCGAACTGCGCGCTGATCCGCACGCGCGCCAGAAAGCAGAGCAGATGCTGGCCCGTGTCGGGCTGGCGCAGAGATTGCGGCACTATACGAAATTTTTATCTGGCGGTGAGCAGCAGCGTGTCGCGCTGGCCCGTGCCTTCGTGACCGATCCGCCTCTGCTGCTGGCCGATGAACCCACCGGCAGCCTCGACGCAGCCACTGGTGAGGCGGTGATCGAGCTGATGTTCACGCTGAACCGCGAGCAGGGATCGACACTGGTGCTGGTCACACATGACCCGTCGATTGCCGCGCGTTGCGAACGGACGCTGACCATCTCGGCAGGCCGGCTGGTCGCAGACAGTGCTCAGCCGCGATCGAGCTGATTCAGCAATGAACGTATGTTGGTCAGCAGCTCGCCTGCGGTGAGTCCTCGCGGGCCTGTCCCTTCGCTGACCATCTTATCTGCTGCGGCACCGTGCAGCCACACGGCGGCCAGCGCAGCTTCCCACACCGGCCAGTGCTGAGCCAGCAGCGCGCCGCACAGTCCTGAAAGCACATCGCCGGTGCCGGCAGTCGCCAGCGCCGGATTGCCTGTGGTGTTGATCACCAGCTGTCCGTCGTGATCGGCGATCACGGTACCCGACCCTTTGAGTATCACTGTCGACAAAAAAAACGCCGCCAGCTCCCTCGCTGCGCCCAACCGGTCTGACTGAATGCTGGCAGCGCTGGTGCCGAGTAATCGCGCAGCTTCCAAAGGATGAGGGGTCAGCAGCGTCGGCGCGCGACGCAGGCGAGTCTTCTGCTGCAATGCCGGTTCGGCAGCAATCAGGTTGAGCGCATCGGCGTCGAGCACTGTCGGCAGCTTGCTGGCCAGCGCGCGAGCCAGCGCATCATGGGCGTGTCGCGACTGTCCGAGCCCGGGACCCGCCACCACAGCGCCCGAAGAT
>JAGWVZ010000651.1 GCA_018970625.1 Myxococcales bacterium
ATCGCCGTATTCAGAAACCCTGCCACCAACCGCACGATGTTCGCCGCCACCGGCACCGTGCTGCTGACGGAAGCCACTGTGACGAACGTCACCCGGCATCGCGTCGACATCACCCGCAACGGCCGCAACGAGTGCATCCGCACCGGCGATCGTGCTGCACGACTGGCCGCGCAGCAGGCAACCGCCGGAACGTCCGGTCGCTCGCCGGCTCAGATCGGCGAGAACCGCGCCACTGCCGGCGCAGCAGCAGACGGTGCCGCCACCCCGCCACCCGCAGCAAACCGCACCGTCGAACAGCGCATCATGACCGACATCGTCCGCGGAGACGACGGCGGCTACACCATGCCGCGCGACCTCATTCAGGAAGTCGCCCGCAACGAGTCCCTCCTTCGACAGCAGGCCCCGCAGGTGGCGCCCCACTACGTGAACGGACAACCATCCGGGTTGCAGCTCAGCGGCATCAACTCCAACTCCATGTTTGCCCGCATTGGCATTCGAAACAACGACGTGCTCACTTCGGTGAACGGCCAGCCGATTACCACCCCTCAGCAGGCCGCCGGCATGTACGAGAGCATGATGAACGAGACCAGCGTCACGGTCACCGTTCTGCGAAATGGCCGCGAACGCACCATTCGCTACAACATCCAGTAACCCCCACGGCCGACATGATTCGCTATGTCGGCATCGGTCTCGCGGGCATGCTCACCGGGGGAGCCGCCGCCAATTTGCTCATGATGGTTGTGGTCTGGTGCATCCCGACGTCCGTCTGGCTGCACACCGATGCTGGTGACGCCACCTCATCGCACGAGCACCGCAGCATGCCTGCCCATCTGTTCGCTGAGCGCGCGCAACAGCCAGAAGACGAAGGCAGGGCGGCAGACGACTCGGGCGCCGCGCAACAAAACGACAACCGCCCCGATTCGGACGCGGCCCCTGCCGCACCGCGCACCCGTCAGACCCAGCGCCGGACTCGACGCGAGACAGCCTCGGCCCCCGCACCACAGGAAACCCCAACTCCCTCCTCGGATGAAGGCTCGGCACGAGGAACATCCACACCGCCGCTGTCCGATCAGGACCGCTCGCTCGCCGGCAGAATCAGAAGGGAGGTGGTGCGTGATGACGAGGGCCTCTATCACATTCCCCGGGCGCTCGCCGAGGAGGTATCGCGCGACCGGAGTCTGGTTCGCAGCCTCGTTCGTCGGGTGACCCCCTATGAATCGGAAGACGGAACCCCGCTAGGCATTCAGTTGCACGGCGTTGGCGGCCTTCTGTCGCGCGTCGGCGTACGCGACGAAGACGTACTTTTGTCGGTCAACGGCATTCCGCTTGATGCTCCACAACGAGGCGCTGCGGCCGCGCGAGCACTCCGCGAGTCTCCCTCGATTACGCTGGTCGTCTATCGCAACGGTCGTCAGGTCGCGTTGCGCTACGCGCTGGAATGAGCGCCCCCAACAAATCCCGTTGCCATTATGACACACGGACATCGAGCGAAGACGCTCCGAGTGTCAATCTGGCAACCACGGGGCACAAATGGAAAACGGACCTACAGAAACCCTTTGCATTTCAGCCACCTGATGGGCCCGCCAAACTGGCATGTTCCGTGCTTCAGAAATTGGACGCGTCGCCCGTGAAAGCGTAACGCAACGACGACATTCGTTGCAAAGCGATCCGGGCACAGCTAGTGCCGCGAGCTTCGTCTCTCTGCTTCGACACGCTCTGCCCTGTTACTCCGGAAGGTCCTATCGTGCCTTGCACTCGTGTACGCCATCTGATGATCGGCCTCCTGGCCGGACTTTGCGTCACCGCTGCCCCCTTGACTGCTGTGCAGGGTCAGGAGCCGCCACCCGACGATCCTTCATCTCCGGGAAATCAGGGCGCCCCTGCCACCTCGCGGCCCGGCGTCATCAACCGTCGACCGCTGCCCACGCAGCCGGCGGAGCCCTCGGTCGGTCAGGAAGAACCGTCTGACTCAGAGCCTGCTGAACCCGGAGACGGTAACCCGGCTCCTTCAGAGCCGGTCGCTCCCACGGCCGAGCCTTCGCCCGGTGGCAATGAACCGCCCGCTGCGGAGCCCACCCCGCCCGAGCCAACCCCGGGTGGCCTCGGCTCTGGTCCACGCGTGATAACGCCGGCCGAGCTTGAGTTGGAGCCGCAGCAACCGAATTTCGAGGAGGCCTTCGATCCCTTTAACCCGCCGGCAAACACGCGGGTGCAGATCGACTTCAATCAGGCCGAGCTGGCCGATGTCGTGATGTGGATTTCGGCGCTGACAGGCGAGAACTTCATCATCGCCGATACGATCAGCGCCTCGAAAAAGATTACCATCATCTCGCCCGAGCCCGTGACGATCGCTGAGGCCGAGCGCGCGTTCTACGCTGCACTGAACATGAACGGACTGACGGTGGTGC
>JAGWVZ010000652.1 GCA_018970625.1 Myxococcales bacterium
GTCGTCGGGGGTGGCGGGTAGGGAGTTGCCTACCGGGATGCGTCGATCTTGTCGAGGGAGCGGATGGGGCGTGAGAAAGCTACAAAATCAGGTGTACAGCGATTTCAACGTTTGGCGATTTTCCCGAAATCAGGCTACAGGGAGCGACGAGGTGTTGGCGGTCGAATTTGCCGGCCGATCACCAGCGTGTCACTCTACCATGATGGAACTTGCAGCCGGTGGAACGATGAAGCCCGCTGTGACCTCCGTTTCGGGAGCCTGGACCATGATGCACGACCCTCTCCTCTGGCCACTTTCCGGGCGCCTGCCGGGTGGTGTTCGTGCAGGTGCTCTGTCGGTGATGCTCTTGCTGACCATGACGTCCTGTGGTGACGATGGGCAGGATGTGCGGGGTGAGGCTGTCTGCGAGGATCGCTCCTGCGTGGTGCCTCCGGTGTCGGAGTGTTTCGGGGACGTTCTGGTTGAGTACGAGGCGACGGGCACGTGCGATGCCGCGGGTGCGTGTTCGTACGGGACGATTCCAACCGACTGTGCGCAGCTGGGCGGAACGTGTCTGCGAGGGGCATGCTCGGGCACAGGCGAGCCCTGTGGTGGTGTTGCCTGCGAGACACCCCCGGAAGCGACCTGTGATGGCGACGTGGCCGTGCGTTATTCGCCCGCAGGCGTCTGTGAGCGCAACGAGTGCGTGTATCCGACGGTGCTGACGGACTGCACCGAGACTGACGAGACGTGTCTGAATGGCAGCTGTGTGGAGCAGCCGGGTCTGTGCGCCGGGGTCGCGTGCGACGAGCCGCCCGATGTCGTTTGTCAGGGCGCCAACAGCCGCGTGACCTGGCGAACGCCGGGCACATGCGATCCACTGACCGGTGACTGCGCGTACACGCAGAGCATTGAGCCATGTGGTGACGGCGAGGTGTGCCGGGATGGCGCCTGCCTGCTGGCCAGCGAGCTGTGTGAGGTACAGACATGTACCGAGGCACCTGCACCGGTGTGTTCAGGCGATGCCGCACGCACCGTTTTTGTGGCTCCGGGTACGTGCGACCTCCAGACAGGTGAGTGCGATTACTCCGCGACTGAAGTGCCATGCGCCGAGGGAAGCATCTGCATTGCGGGCGAGTGTGTCGCCGACCCGGGCCCGTGCGGTGGGGCGTGTGATGATCCTCCGGTTGCGAGTTGTCTGGACCCCGAAACGGTGCGCACCCCCGCGCTGGTGGGTACCTGCAATACGGTGACGGGTGATTGCGAATACGCGACAGTCCTGACGACCTGCGGTGCAGGTCAGGGCTGCCTGCTGGGTCGCTGCGTCGCAGATGCCGATCCGTGCCTGGATGTGGTCTGCGATGAGCCTCCGTCGGCTTCGTGTGCCAACGATCGGCAGGTGTTGAACTACGCCCCCGGGGGTACCTGCAGCCCGGAGACGGGCCTTTGTACGTGGGCAACTTCGACTGCCGACTGTGCGTCGGATCGAGCGTGTCGCGCGGGCGCCTGCGTGGATTTGTGCGTCGGCATTGTATGTCCCGTGCGGGCTTCGACCTGTTCGGGCAATACCGTTCTGTCATGGACGGGGGCCGGCACGTGCGTGGGCGCTACCGGCACATGTGACTATGCGGCGGTTGAGGTGCGCACGCCGTGTGCCTCGAATGAGCTGTGTCGCCTTGGTGTGTGCGAGCGTCAGGTGCAGCCCGGCGAGATTATCGTGTCGGAGTTCATGGCGAACCCGGTCACCGACGAGAATCAGGAGTGGTTCGAACTGCAGAATGTGTCGGGGCAGACGCTGTCGCTGGCCGGGCTGGTGTTGCGAGACCTCGGGCGTGACAGCTTTACCGTTCCCGCCGGGCTGAGCCTTCCCCCCGGTGCCAGGGCGGTATTCGCAAAGACAGCAGGCGTGATCCCCGACGCGGTGTACGTCTATGGTTCAGGTTTCAACCTCTCGAACACGGGCGATGCGATTCAGATCTACGCCGGCGATGTGCTGATCGAAGACCTGCGCTACGATCTGGGCCTCGCCAGCGCAGGCTGGCCACGCACCGAGGGACGTTCGGCGTCGCTTTCGCGCGAGTTTGTTGTTGCAGGAGAAGACAATGGTGTCTCGGGACGCTGGTGCAGCGGTACCGGGCTGTACGACGGCGCCAATCAGGGAACGCCTGGCGCCGAGAATGGCCTCTGCGACCTGAGATGCGTCGGGGTCACCTGTCGCACATCGGTCGCGTACTGCGCCGAGACGAATATCGCGGTCTCATTCATTGGGCCCGGCACCTGCGACCCTGCGACGGGTACGTGCAACGATACCGCCGTAGAGGTTCGTACGACCTGCCCGGTCGACCAGGAGTGCTACGCCGGAGCCTGCGTGCGTGCCGGGGTTCTGATTGAGCCGGGTGACCTGGTAATCACCGAGTACATGTCGAAC
>JAGWVZ010000653.1 GCA_018970625.1 Myxococcales bacterium
GCCTGGACAGCATCAACGACATCTTCTTCGCGATCCTGAACAACGAAGTGGCCGGAACGGGTCGCCTGGGCGTCGAGCAGCTCATCGACAGCACGCTGGGTGCCAACCCGGTGCTGTACGACCAGTGCATTCAGGACGTCTGCGTGTTTGGCGCATGCGCCTGTGTGCTGCGTGCTCGCGTCGAGTACCGCGGAATCGACCTTGGCACCCCGAACAACACCGCGCTGACGCTGGTGGACGGCGGTCTGCGCCTGAGCGCCAACCTGGCGCGTATCACCATCAACCTGCGCATCTCGGGCACGGTGTCGACCTCGGGCACCGCGACCATCACAGGCACAAGCCTGTCCACCATCTTCAACCTGACCCTCGGCGGCGATGGTCGCCCGCAGATTTCGGTGCGCCCGGGCACAACCGCTGTGAATGTCGGCTCGGTCGATACGAGCTTCAGTGGCATCGCCGGCGCGATCGTGAATGTGGTGGTGGACCTGTTCCGTGGCCCCATCTCAGGCCTGATCGCTGGCGTGTTGCGCGACTTCGTGAACAACAACCTGAACGGGGTGCTCGATGGTCTGGTGTCATCGCTTGACCTGGCCGCGCTCGCGATTCCGATCGACCTGCCGCGTCTGGACGGCACGGGCAATGTCAGCCTTGGGTTCCGGCTGCGGTTTGCAGCCATCAACGCGACACCCGTGCGCGCGCTGTTCGGCATTGGCACGCAGATCACCTCGACGCCGGTGCGCATCAACAACACCGGCGCCCTGCTGAACCCCGATCCGATTCTGCTGGAGACCGGCAGCCGTTCGGTCTCGGCCGCCATTCATCTGGGTCTGTTGAACCAGATCTTCTACAACCTGTGGCTCACCGGCTTCTTTGACGCCAACCTGGGCGGCGTGCTCGGCGGCGCCGGCGTGCCCGGCGGGGCAGACGCGACGCTGGCGTTGAATCTGCCGGTGGTGGTGCTCGGCCGCGATGGCGGCGGTATTGCGCTTCATCTGGGCGCAGCTCGGCTTGGTGTGGGCATTCCTGGCGTTATTGACACGCCGATTGCGGTAAAAATTGGAGCGGTCCTGCATGCCGATGTGTCCATCGTCGATGACGTGAACATTGAGTTCGGTGACCTCGAGGTGGTCGAGTTCCATCTGGCGACCATCGATGCATCCATCACCCCCGAGACACGGTCCACGCTGGAAGGTTTCATTCAGCGCGTGTTGACGGCGGTCCTTGAGGACGCGCTCAACAGCGCGCTCCCGACGCTTCCGGTTCCCAGCTTTGCGCTGCCTGACACGCTGGCTGCGTTCGGTCTGCCCGCCGGTGCGTCGCTGGGGCTCACGGAACCGATTCTTCAGCTGACGCCCACCCACTTTGTGGTGCAGGGCAACTTTGGCATTCGATGAGGTGCGCCATGACGACGCAAAACAAGCTCTCCTCCGCGCGTCCCTGGTTGGCGCTCTCCTCCGTTGTTGTCGCTGTGGGTCTGCTGTCTGCGTGCGGCGATGATCCGACCGTCGCCACGCCCAACGCTGATGTAGGCGAGGTTCCCGATTCCGGCGCCCCCGACACCGACCTCCCGGACTCCGGCACGCCCGATGTCGAGCCGGACGTCGAACCCGATGTCGAGCCGGACGTCGAACCCGAGCCGATTGAGATCGGTCGTGTCGAGCTGACGCTCTCGCCGGCCCGCGCCGTATACGTGCTTGATTTTCGCATCAACACGGTCGCCGTGGCGTACGACCTCAACGGTGAAGTCGTCCCCGACGCCGAGATTGTCTTTACCGTTTCGCCCGATGGGTCCGCCACCGCCGATGGGGATGCCGCATGGCGCACCGCCGCCGAAGGACCGCTGACGATTACCGCATGCTCGGCGACCAGCCCTGACCAGTGCGATTCGCAGACGGTGCTCGTGGATGACGGTCCGCCTACCATCGAGATTCTTCGTCCACAGCCGGGCGATGAACTCTCGCTCGCCGAGGGCGCCACCATTGTCGTGGAAGGCATCATCACCGACACGGGGCGCGCTCCTTCTGCGTTCGTGAATGGTCAGGCCGTTTCTCTGGATGCAGGTGGCCGGTTTACCACCGAGCTTACGCCGCGCTTCGGTGTGAACCACATCGGGATTGTTGCCACCGATGGCGTCAGCAACACCGAGGCCGAGTTCGGTCTCGATGTCATCTGGGCCCCCGAATACCTGCCCACCGGCGTGCTGCTCGACCCCGATGGTGTCACCTCGAAGGGAGTCGCCGTCACCGCGCTCGATGCTGTGCAGCTTCGACTCAACCAGAACTTCGTCGACGACGGTCGTCCGCTGGGCGCGCCCGACGCGGACGGTCTGGTGCTGGCACGCGACCTTGCCGACATCTTCCAGCTGGTCATCGCGAACCTCGACCTGCTGGGCTCG
>JAGWVZ010000654.1 GCA_018970625.1 Myxococcales bacterium
TCGGCAGAGTCGTCGGCAGAGTCGTCGGCAGAGTCGTCGGCATCATTCAACTTGGCCTGACGGCCCGACACCACGTCGAAAGAGCTGAGTGTGGGGTCACCGACGTACCGGATGGCTCCCATCTCGAAGTCGCTGCCGCCCGCGAGCACATCGAACGTGGTATCCAGGTCGCCCGAGCTGCGTGGGAACACGAGCGTAACCCGGCTATCGTCGCCGGCCACGTGCAGCGCGTAGTTCTGTCCGAACGGTACATCGAGCTGGAACGTTCCATCGGCTGCGAGCGCGACCGATTGAACAATGACTCCGCTCTGCGAGAGCTCGATTCGATTTGCAACAGCCGGGAAGGTGGTGAGGTCAACCCGACCGCGGACCAGCTGCTTGGATTCGGGGCGGGCAAGACTGTCATCCCAGCCGGTCGAGTCGGAACCGGTCGAGTTGGAGTCGTCGAGGGTCTCGCTGCACGCGAACAGCGTTACCTGACACAGCAGGACAACGAGTGTGGTGCGAAAAATGTTCATGGGCACTCTCCTTGGCTTGCCATCCGAACAATTTCGGTCGGCATCTGTAAGGTGTGTGGCGCGAGGCGACGAATCCTTCGCGGATCATGTGCCGATCTGTTCACTTTTCGCGGTGGGGCGAAACCGTACCGCCGGATCGCATGCTTGAATCTCGACGATCCATCCGGTAGTGACCTGCGCCGGATGACAGTCGGTCGGCCTTCGGGCCGGCCCTGAACAGGTAAGGGCGAGCCGCCCTGCAGGTCGTGACGAGGACAGCTGATGAAGGTCTGTGTAATCGGTTCCGGGTATGTCGGTCTGGTCGCTGGTGGGTGTTTCGCCGAGACCGGCAACACCGTCATCTGCGCGGACGTCAACGAAGCAAAAATTGCCGGGCTGAAGCAGAACATTCTGCCGATCTATGAGCCGGGGCTGCAGGAGATTGTGGTGCGGAATCAGGCCGACGGCCGTCTGATTTTCACCACGGATGTCGATGATGCCATTCGGCGATGCGAAGTGGTCTTCATCGCGGTGGGCACCCCGCAGGGTGAAGACGGCTCGGCCGACCTGCAGTACGTGAGGGCAGTCGCGGAGCGCATTGCCGATAACCTCAATGGTTTCAAGGTGATCGTCGACAAGTCCACGGTGCCGGTCGGCACGGGCGACATGGTCGGTACCATCATCGCGTCGCGCAGCACGGGCGACTTCGCGGTGGTGTCGAACCCCGAGTTTCTGAAGGAAGGGGCGGCCATCAACGACTTCCTCAAGCCTGACCGCATCATCATCGGCACGGACGACGAGCGCGCGCGCAAGATCATGGCGCAGCTGTATGCGCCGTTCAATCGCACCAGCAACCGCATCCTCTACATGGACATTCGGTCGGCCGAGATGACCAAGTACGCGGCGAACGCGATGCTGGCCACGCGCATCAGCTTTATGAACGAGGTGGCGCGCCTGTGCGAAGAGGTGGGCGCCGACGTGTCGCTGGTGCGTCAGGGCATTGGGTCCGACCCTCGCATCGGCAACAAGTTCCTGTTCCCGGGCGTGGGCTTTGGCGGTTCGTGCTTTCCGAAAGACCTTCGCGCGCTCATCTCGATCGGCAACGAGTACGGTCAGGAGATGACGATTCTTCGTTCGGTGGTGGCGGTCAACGAACGGCAAAAGATGCGCCTGGTGGAGCGCGTGACCGATCACTTCGGCGAGGACCTCACCGGCATGACCTTCGCCGTGTGGGGTCTGGCGTTCAAGCCGGCCACCGACGACATGCGCGAGGCCCCGTCGATCACGATCATCAACTCGCTCATTGCGCGCGGCGCCACCATTCGGGCCACCGACCCGGTTGCCATCGAGAACTCGCGGCAGATATTCGGCGCTGGCGTGACCTTCCTCGACGACAACTACGAGACGGCCGAGGGTGCCGACGCGCTGCTCGTGGTCACTGAATGGCCCGAGTTTCGCGAGCCCGACTTTGAGCGGCTGCGCGCCCTGCTGCAGCGGCCCGTCCTGTTTGATGGTCGCAACCTGTACGACCCGGAGCGCATGGCCGAGCTGGGGTTCATTCATTATTCGGTAGGTCGCCCGGCGCCGGATGTCGTACAGACGACGCGCTGAACGGTTTGCGGTCGCGTGGGTTTCGTCCGGACGCTGTGTTCGTTCAAGGTGGTCATTGTATGCAGTCACGCTCGTCGCAATTCCGCCCTGAAGTCGCCTTTTCGCGGTCGGGTCTCTGGACGTTTGCAGTGTCGGCCCTTCGATTCGCCGTGTTGCTTGCGGTGAGCGTGTGCCTTGTGCAGGGCGGTGGTATCGCGTCGGCGGTGGCGCAACCGACGGTACCCGCGCCCGTTGCCGACCCGCTGGATGCGTACTCGTTCTCGCTGGGTCTGACGGGGGCGAAGAT
>JAGWVZ010000655.1 GCA_018970625.1 Myxococcales bacterium
TGAGCCGAGTTCAGGACGTGATTCAGCAGGGTCGTCTTGCCCGCACCCAGAAACCCACTCAGCACGGTGACCGGCAGTCGGTTTTGTTCGGCGATATCCGAAATACTCGTCATGTTGGTTCCGTTGCCGGTGAGAAGGACGAACCGGTAGCTGGGTGAGGTTCAGGCGTGTGAGTGACCAGGTACACGGGGTTATTTGTGATAACGAAATATCATAATCATCCTCCAAACCGACGTCCAGAGAAAAGCATGACCGGTCTTTCGTTGCGGTGGGGGCACTGATGGTTCAGACTGCGGGGGCACGCGTCTACCTCTCCGGAGTCATCATGGCCGATACCGCTTTTGTCCGCCCCCGCATCGAGAAGGACTTCCTTGGGCATCCGATGGGGTTGTTTGTCCTGTTTCTGACGGAGATGTGGGAGCGCTTCTCGTACTACGGGATGCGCGCGCTTCTTATGCTGTACATGACCGATTACCTGTTCATTCGTCCCGAGGTGGGGGAGCGGGTGCTGGGACTGTCGGCCGTGCGCGGCCTTCTGGAAGGCATGTTTGGTCCGCTGGAAGCACAGTCGCTGGCGTCGCAACTTTACGGGCTCTACACGGGGCTCGTGTATCTGACGCCCCTGTTCGGTGGGCTTCTGGCCGACCGTTTGCTCGGACAGCGCAAGTCTGTGGTGCTCGGTGCCGTATTGATGTCGCTGGGCCACTTTCTGATGGCGTTCGAGTCCTTGTTCGTTTGGGCACTTCTGCTGCTGATTCTGGGCAATGGCTGCTTCAAGCCCAACATCGCAACGCAGGTTGGGTCGCTCTACCGCGCCGGCGATCCTCGCCGGGATGGTGCTTTCACGATCTTCTATATGGGTGTGAATCTGGGTGCCCTGCTTTCGCCGCTGGTGTGCGGTACCCTGGGCCAGACCTGGGGCTGGCACTGGGGTTTTGGAGCTGCCGGCATTGGCATGATCATTGGCCTGGCTGTTTACGTGGCGGGCGCCTGGTACTTCCTGCCGCCTGAACCCACGAAGCAGCAGCGCGAGCTGGATCGCGCGAAGCCGGATGCTCCGCTCACGCCAGATGACTGGAAAGCGATCGCAGCCCTGGGCGTTTTATGTGCGTTGAACGTCGTGTTCTGGGCTGTGTACGAGCAGCAGGGCAATACCATGCAGCTGTGGGCTGATCGTCGCACCAACTGGACATGGTTCTGTTTTGAAGTGCCATCGACGTGGTTTCAGTCGCTCAATCCGCTGTTGATTCTTGCTCTGGCGCCTGTGCTCGATGGTTTCTGGCGCTGGCAGGACCGGCGTTCGGGTCAACCGTCCAGCGTCACCAAAATGGCGATTGGATGTCTGTTACTGGGTGCGTCGTTTCTGTTCATGGTGGCAGCCTCACGTGCTCTCCCCGGGGAGACACGCGGTAGCATCCTGTGGTTGTTCAGCACGACCCTCGTGCTGACCATCGGCGAGCTGTATCTGTCACCCGTGGGGCTCTCCCTCGTTACCCGTGTGGCCCCCGTCAAAATTGTCTCCATGATCATGGGTGCTTGGTACCTCTCCAGCTTCTTTGGCAACTGGCTGTCGGGCGTTATCGGCTCTTACTTCCCCGATCCGACTTCGGCCAGCGCTCACGCGGCTACATTCACCTACGAGCAATTCTTCCTGCTGCTGGCGGCCATGGGGGTGAGTGCCGGCCTGCTCATGCTGGCGGTGAATCGCCCACTGCGAAAGGTGCTGGACGCCCGAACCGCGCGCGTCGATCTCGGGAAGCCCTGAACCGCGTTGATCATGGTGGAGACAGATGCCGGGCAGGTTTCGTCCATGCTGAACCAGCACCGCTGCTCCGTTCTGAATATTCCAATTGTTTGTGATGTATGGATGTTTGAGATTCAACGACTGATCTGGCACGCCTGGCGCACGATACGCAGCAGGTGCATCGTCGTCACCTCGGTGCAATCGCCCCCTGGTACTCTCTGGTCAGGAACTTTTCTGATCTCTGCGCGCTGCCGCCTGACCAGAACGCGGCTCAGGTGTGAATGACGTCGCGAACAACGTAGGCCTGTCGTCCCGATGCGCGAATGCGGCGAGCAGCTTCGACCGCCTCGGTGCAGAAGGCATCGCGACCAATAATGAAGATGACCTTGTCGCTCGGCAACTTGGCCAGCGCGGTGTCCAGATTCTTCAGCGGCACGTTGCGTGCGCCGTTGCGGTGCCCCAGCGCATATTCGTCTGCCGGACGGATATCCACCACGTAGGAGCCGGAGACAGGCCGTATCTCCGGCCTCTCTTCCGGTAAAGAGACCGGGTTGAAGTAGCGTTCATTGAGCTCCCGAAACTCGGGTTCAGCATGGACAGCCAGCTGATGAAGCCCATCCCAGAGACGGAGTACAAGGTCGCCGCCGACG
>JAGWVZ010000034.1 GCA_018970625.1 Myxococcales bacterium
GACGGCGATGTCACCATCGTGGTTTTCGATGGGCACGATGGCACCCGACGGGACGCGCGGGTGGCGGTTTCGGAAGTTGCCTTCCACGGCGCCGCGGTCGATGCGGCGCTCGGTAAACCGCATCTCCTCGGCACCCGGGTAACCGTAGACGCCGGTGAAACCGGTGGCGGTGGCGACACAGGTCGCCGTCAGGTCATCGGAAGGCAGCAGCTCGAAGACGGTGGAGAGTAGCTCGTACGGCTTGCGCTCGCCGCCTTCCTGATGGTGTCCGTTGATGCGGAAGCGATAGGTGCCGGCGGGGAAGCTCTGAATTTCTTCCCAACGGGCGACCCACTCGGGGCGACCTTCGTTCAGGCGCAAGCGCGTCATGAACATGGGCTCGAGGTTGGTGTATTCGCGCGTGTTGGGCACGGTAACGGCAACAAATTCGCCACCTTCGAGCTGCCTTTCCAGCGTGATGAGAGGGGTCTGAGGCTGCTCAGCGCCAGCGCTTCCACCAATCCAGGCGATTTCGGCGAACTGAAGGCGTTCGATGGTGGCGGGCATATCCGTGGTAATGCCGATATCAGACGCGGCCGTCTCTTCGATGGTGAACCGTCCCATATCGATGGGGGTCATGCGGGATGGGGGTACGACAGGGATATCAAAGGCGTTTGCGGCCTCGGGTGTATCGAGCAGGGCATATCCGTCGATCGCACGCTGCACGAGATAGTCGCCCATGCGATAGCCCCACGGGCTCATGGTGGACTCATAGGCACCCTGCAGGAGCGAGAAGGCGAAGTCGGGGTAGTCGTCGGGCGCGCCTGGGCGCAGCGGAAGTCCGGTGACCGGGTCGTCGCCGGTGTTTTCAGGGTGGGGCAGGTCGAGGCCGGGGAACGGAGGCCTCTCGCCGCGCAGGTTGGTGGGCAGCACATACAGGAGGTGGTCGTTGGCATAGCCGAACGTCCACGAGCGGAGCGGATCGACATCGTACTCGTCGCGCAACGCTCGCAGCACTTCCCAGGACAGCTCCATGGCCAGCTCGCCGGGCAGCGTCACGAAGGTGAGCGGTTCGCCATCGTCGATGACGAATTCACCGATGGTCATTTGCGACCGGGTGAAGGCCGAGGCCGGGCGGTTGAAGAGAAGGAACTGCAAGGCGCCGCCGCACTGCATCTCTTCGGGGTCCTGATAGGTGGAGAAGTCACGATCACCACCGTTCGGTCCCACGCAGGAGAGGCCTCCGTAGTGGTACTCGCCACCGGTGGGCAAGGGCGTGGTGCCTTCCAGCTCGCCACGCTCGTAGCCCAGAAGGTCATACGAGATGGGGAAACGGTAGTTCACCGAGCGCATGCGGACGTTCGAAGATGTCTCCATGGCGTTGAATTCATCGAGGGCGACCTCGTTGAAACGCGCGCCGAATGGCTCCACGTTCTGCGGGAAGTCCTGACCGGCGACATCCGCTGCCGGCGACATCGACCCCGAGTTCTGGTTGATGAACATGGTGGGGATGTATCGGCCGTACTGCTCGCCGAGTGCATAGGCGGCCTGACGCTCTGCGCCTTCGAGTACGTCACCCGACAGGTAGTCGGTGTCGTTGACGGTGGCGTGCGCACCAAAGCTGAACATGAATCCGCGCGGAATGCCGTCCATGTCATCCACACGAAGCAGCAGCAGGCGGTTGTCATCAAACTGAGGAGTGGCGGACCAGCGGTCGCGGCCGATGCGGTCGAACGTGTCAAACCCTTCGACAATCTCGACGGCCATGCGAGCGGGCTGAAGGTCGTCGAGGGCCGCGTTTACGGCTTCCAGCGTAGATTCAGCGATCCAGTCATAGAACTGCTGATGGAACTCACCAATACCAAACGAGCCCAGCAGCGTGGCGGCCTCTGTGGGGGGGTGCCAGTGGCGGCAGGGACCAGAGTGCGTGTGCGTAGACGAGATCACGAGGTTGTTGCGCCAGTCCTGACCGGTGCGCTCCTGCAGCGCGAGCGCCACTTCCTCGTGCAGCTCCATGCCGGTGAAGATGGCGGGAAGGCGCACGAAGATCATGGGGTTCACACCATCATCGAATGCTGCCGCGCGAATGTGCAAGCCGTGCATCTGACCGATCGATGCGCGGAGTCCGAGGGCGTACTGCCCGTCCTGACCTGCTGCGCGCTCCCCGTACCCGCCGGCAGGTACGCCGATGGGGTAGTTCCAGAGCGACTCGCCAAAGCCCGCTTCAAAGGGCTTCGGCGTGCCGTCACCGGCCGGCGGCAGCTCTTCATAGCTGTAGTCAAAATCGCGGCACTCGCCGAAGTCGGTGCAGACCTGCGGGGCGGGGCAGTCCGCATCCAGCACACAGACCGTGCTACAGATGCCATCCTCGCACACAGCAAAGCGACCGAGATCGGGCTCAATCGCATTCAGGCGCTCTGAACAGCTGGCCCAGTCTCCGGGGTCACCGCAGGTCAACACGGTGCAGAAGCCTTCCACGCACCACTGCCCTTCCGAACAATCGGCCTGAGCCGTACACGGATCACCCGTCAGGACGTCGGGCGTTGAGGAGCCGTCCGCCGGAGACCCATCGACCGCGCCGGAGTCTTCCGTATCGGTCGTGCCGCCGTCCGTGGTGTCTTCAACGCCGGAATCCTGCACATCGTTGCCGGTGTCCAGCGATTCGTTGGGTGTCGCGTCATCGGAGCAGGCAACCGAACCCTGCACCAGCAGGGCGGACGCCAGCAGAAACCCGGGTCGAAGCTTGTTCATGGTAGCCATGGAGCAAAGTAGGTCAGCGTTCCAGTTGCACTCGGCGCACACACACGATGCGGTTACGCAATGCAAAAGCGACTCCGCTATAACGGAATTGTCGTACAGATCCAAATGCGACCCATAACACGCTGCGTCATGAACGCCATGCACGACCGAATGGGTCCGGCACGAAGCAGAAACCAACCGTCCCGGAGGTGCGCAGCGGGAACGGTTTGCCCCTTTCGAGCCCACCTTCATCAGAATGACAGCAGAGACACACGGGTTGACGGTTGTGCACCGATACCCGTAGATGAGGTTACCCGTTACGGGAACCCCGCCTGAATCACCCCGCCACGACGACGAGCAGAGGCTTCCGATGTCGACCACGACCATTGTGCATCACACTTTTCTTCAGGCCAGCCGTCGTCCCGACGCGCCCGCCTACCACGTTCGACGAAATGGGCAGTGGGTCCCGACGTCGTGGCGTGTCTATGGTCACGAGGTGCGACGGGCGGCACGGGCGCTGATGGCGCTTGGATGCGAATCCGGTTTCACGACCTGCATTCTGGGGTTTAACCGTCCCGAATGGGTGATTGCCGACGTGGCCACGATGGCCGCAGGCGGAGCGCCCGCGGGAATTTACACCACCTGCAGTGGGTCCGAAATCAAATACATTGTGACGCACAGTGAAGCAGCCGTGCTGTTTCTCGAAAACGAGACGCAGTGGAAGAAAGTGGCAGAGATTCGCGACGAAATGCCGCAGCTGCGTAAAATTGTTCTCATGAAGGATGCGGGTCGGGTCAACCACCCGGATGTCATGACCTGGGAGGAGTTCAACGAGCTCGGCAGTCGAGTGACAGACGACGAGCTGGATCGTCGGGTGGCCGACATTCGCGAAGACCAGCTGGCGACTCTCATTTACACCTCGGGTACTACGGGCCCGCCCAAAGGTGTCATGCTGAGCCATCGCAACCTGGTCTGGACCGCCCAGACCGCGATCTCGATTACCGGCATCACGGAAGCAGATTGTTCAGTCAGTTATTTGCCGCTTTCCCATATTGCCGAGCAGATGTTCTCGATTCACGGGCCGGCATTGTCGGGGTTTTCGCTGTATTTCGCTGAATCCATCGACAAGCTCCGGGATAACCTGATTGAGGTACAGCCGACCATTTTCTTTGGCGTTCCCCGGGTATGGGAGAAGTTTTACACCGGTATTACAGGGCAGCTTGCCAAGGCGACGGGCGTCAAGAAAAGTCTGGTGGACTGGGCACGCGGTGTAGGCAGCCAGTGCTCGGCGCTACTGAATCAGGGCAAGACCCCCACCGGTATGCTCGGCGTGCAGTATCGTCTTGCCAGCAAATTGATTTATTCCAAACTGAAGCCCGCGATCGGTCTGGGCAGAGCGCGGGTCTGCGTGTCAGGTGCGGCGCCCATTTCGCCCGACGTGCTGGAGTTCTTTGGCTCCATCGATATCCGAATCTGCGAGGTGTACGGGCAGTCAGAGGGCAGCGGTCCAACCACCTTCAACCGGATTGGCGCGACCCGTCTGGGCACCGTCGGCGATCCTATCCCGGGCTGCAAGGTTACTTTTGGCGAAGATGGCGAAATTATCGTCGAGGGGCCCAACGTGTTTATGGGCTACTTCAAGGACGAAAAGGCGACAGCAGAGACCCTCATCAACGGAAAACTGCACTCCGGCGACCTGGGTGAGTTTGACCCGGCCGGATGGCTCAAGATTACCGGTCGCAAGAAAGATATTATTATTACAGCCGGTGGAAAGAATATCGCCCCGAAGAATTTCGAAAACGATATGAAAAACCACTGGCTGATCAATGAAGCCGTCATGATCGGCGACCGACGGAAATTCCTGACCGTGTTGCTGACGCTCGATCCGGACAGCGCAGCCACGTTCGCCGAACAGCATGGAACCGATGTGGCCTCGCTGCCTGCACACCCGGCACTCCTCGCTGAAATTCAGCGTCATATCGACGAGGCAAACAAAGAATATGCCCGGGTCGAGCAGGTAAAGAAATTCACCGTATTGCCCCGCAACCTGACCATGGAAGACGGTGAGCTAACCCCTACCATGAAGGTAAAGCGACAAAATGTCGCCAAAATGTGGGCCGATACCATCGAAGCCATGTACGCGGACGACACCGAATAGTCCTCACCTGCACGCATGACCGATACACAGAAACCGGGTAATTCCGCTCTGCCGGTTCAATATACGGCAGGGCGGATATCACCTCCACGTGGCGCCGTGTACCGGTGATGTCCCCTGCGGTACCAGACCAACCCGTCCCTGTTGTTCGACTCGCTTAACAGCATCGTCGATCTCGCATCCCGGGTGCCTTCGTGTCCGGGTTATTCTGGTAGGGTCACTGACCCCGTTTGTATTCGACCCCCACCCGGGTAATCACCGTGTGCACCAGAGAGGGTGCGTGACGACCGAGCCACGCAGCGACTTTCCCGTGACCGGTGAACACATAATCGCGCTTTCTTTTCCAGATGGCGTCCACCATGGTGCGGGCGGCGCGCTCGCTGGTCCACATCAGCCAGGCAGGTCTTTTGTCGTCCCGGTCTGCGCGGAATTGACCCGCATTATCGACCTTCGCTATTTCACTCTCCACAAAACCGGGGTGAATCGTCGTCACGCTGACGCCGGAACGGTGTAATTCCATGGCCAGCGTTTGTCCGATCGCGCGGAGCGCGTACTTGCTGGCGTGATAGGG
This sequence comes from Myxococcales bacterium, assembly GCA_018970625.1. Next base: position 5,445 of record JAGWVZ010000034.1, read on the forward strand.
TCCGGCACCCGGCGCGCACACCATGGCGGCGACCGATCCGACAAGAACCAGACGCCCGCCCGTTTTCCGAAGTTCGGGAATGGCGTACCGAGCGGTTACCGCTGCGCCTACCACGTTGGTATCCAGCTGCCGACGCCACTCCTCGGCCGAAATATCTTCGATTCGGCCCGCGACAGAAAATCCTGCGTTGGCCACCACCACGTCCAGACGCCAGCAGCGTTTCAGCACCTCGGCGACGGCATCACGCACACTGTCTTCACTCGTCACATCACAGAGCACGGCATGCGCATCGGCGCCCTGCTGCTCACATTCCCGCACGACCTCCAGAAGCCGATCGGCGCGCCTTCCCGAAACCACAACCGTCGCACCTTCGGCGGCAAATCGCAGCGCCAGCGAACGACCGATGCCGCTTCCGCCGCCGGTTATCCAGACCACTTTTTCGGAAAATCGACGTCGAATCGGCATGGGGGCACCGCATTCATCGGCATGTGTCACGCACCACTGTGGCATGTGCATCACGCCGACAGGATTCTCAAGGTCGACGATGACGTCGTCGCAGCGTTTACGGATGGGGGTCTGCGTGGGCGTATGGCGATATTCTGGTTATCGACCGGGCGGACCACCGCCCTGATCAGGGGCTTCTGGTGCTGCCAACCGACGGGCACCAAGCATCAGCTGGTCCCATTTTTTCTGCCACGCATGAATGCGCACGGTGTCCCAGCGCTCTGGAATGCGCAGACCATGCACCAGCAGGGCGGCGGTGAGCGACAGCATGCGAGCGACGGGGATGGCGATGGGCACAAGGTCTCGTGCATGCCGAAGGGCCCGCAGCGCCACCACAGGGTCAAGGGGCATGGGGTTTTGCAGAAGTCCAGCTCGAACGGCGGCGGCGTTCATGATGCCCGCCGTCATGAGCAGCTCAAGCTCGTGCGCATGCACACGCTGAGAGAAGCAACGCAGTGGCTGGTAAGAGTCGGCGATGCGTGCCGGACCACGTTGCATGGCGACGACGTACGACCAGAGGCCAGCTTCGGTGACATCGCCCACCTGTATCGCAGCGGCGATGCTGTTCGCGGCAAATGAGGCCGCCTGCATGCCCTGGGCGACTCCACTACCGTGCAAGGGAAACACCTGCCCGGCGGCGTCACCGATGCGTACGAGACCACGCTCGACCCAGTCCACGGGACGAAGCGGCAGCAGGGGAATCAAGCCGGCACCCTGTGTCTGCGCGGGTCCGATCCAGGGGTGTCGCGCCACAAAATCATGGGCCATCCGAGCGCCAGACCGAAAGTGGTTTGCGTGGATCGCACCGGCAAGAATCGCGACGTGACTCAGCTCCGCAGGCACATGCACATTGAGAACGGACCAGCCCCCCTCGACGCCTGACATCGAGAGAACATCACCGGGCTGAACCTTGCAGTCGGCCAGAAAGCGCAGCGCGGCATCGCGGTCCACAATGGGGTACACGGCCTGAAAGGCAGCACATGAATGAGGGCCTTCGTGCAGGGCGGATTTGATACCACCGAACCCTGAAGCGTCGACGACGCAGTCCCAGGTCGAGGTATGGCCGTCCATGCTGACCACGCGCTGGCGCCCATTCCAGTCGCCGACCGCGGCTGTTGACTCCGGACGAAAGTCGACGCCGGCATCGAGCGCGCGCTGCTGCAGCAGCTTCTGCAGTGCATCCATGCGCGTCTCGGTCAGCGGCGCCGGATCGACTACCTGTCGAATCGTATGGGTATTGCGCGCGGGGTCAGCGGGATCGCAGCTGCCTGCATGCATGACGAAGCGACCACCGCGATGAAAGACGAGCTCGTCGGGAAACGGTCCCAGGTCGAGGCGTTCGAGCAGGTTCAGATCGACGCCGTTGATCCAGAGCGCACCCGCCCGGTGAGCCGGTCGACGATCGACGAGCGTCACCTGCAGACCGCGCTCGGCCATGAGCCACGCGGCGGTGGTGCCCGCCGAGCCGGCGCCGATGACAAGAACGCGAGACATGTGAACACTCCGGACATTCCATCCATGGCACCGGGTGATGGGTGACGCGAGGGTGTCGTGCCGTCAAGGATTTGTTCAGGGCGGCGATGGCGTCACCCGGTGCGGAAATGACAGGACGGCGCCTGAACAGGGCCTGTTCCGCGGATTGGAGTGAGCAGGAATCGACGTGAGAATGGTCAGGCGGGTCGTTCGATTGTGGCGCGGCGCCGCGCGGCGATATAGCAAGGAGCGCGGTCTGGTTCCCGGAGTTACGGATTGCGGAACGGGAATCGGAAGCACCGCTTGACAAGTGAACACCTGTACAGCATTCCATCGGGTCAAGAGCTGACCCTGCACGCCGGGTATGTTTGGCATGGCTGAGAACATTGAAGATGTCGTCCTGCACGAGGCGACCGAGAAGCGATATCTGAACTACGCGATGAGCGTGATCACGTCTCGTGCGCTGCCGGATGTGCGCGATGGGCTGAAGCCCGTTCAGCGTCGGATTCTGTACGCCATGTATGAGAATCTGAATCTGGTGCCTGAATCGAAGCACCGAAAGAGCGCCGCGGTGGTGGGTGAGGTGATGGCGAAGTACCACCCGCATGGTGACTCATCGATTTACGACGCGATGGTTCGCATGGCGCAGGGGTTTGCGCTTCGCTACCCGCTGGTGGATGGGCAGGGCAATTTTGGTTCCGTGGATGGCGATTCCGCCGCGGCCATGCGTTATACCGAAGCGAAGCTGCGTCATCTGGCGGTTGAGCTGCTGACGGAATTGAAGAAGGAGACGGTCGACGAGCGGCCGAACTACGATGGCACCTATCAGGAGCCGGTCGTGTTGCCGGCGCAGTTCCCGAACCTGCTCGTGAATGGGGCCTCGGGGATCGCGGTGGGGATGGCGACGAACATCCCGCCGCACAACCTGAAGGAGGTGGTGGCTGCGCTGATCGCGCTGATTGATGAGCCGTCGCTGCCCCTCGAGAAGCTGGTTCCGAAATATGTGAAGGGTCCTGATTTTCCGACAGGCGGCGAGATTCTGAACAGCGAGGAAGAGCTGCTGCAGATCTACCGAACGGGTCACGGCAGCGTCGAGATGCGCGGCACGTGGGTCCTTGAAGAAGAGAACAAGCGGCGTGCGGTGATCATCACGTCGATCCCTTACACGCTGGTCAAAGCGGACCTGATCACCGAGATCGCCGACCATATCCGGCAGGGCAAGGTGCCGCAGCTGGTGGACATTCGCGATGAGTCCACGGACGATGTGCGTATCGTGCTGGAGCTGGCGAAAGACGCCTCGGCCGACGCGGCCATGGCGTATCTGTGCAAGAAGACGGGGCTGCAGTCTCGCTTCGCCGTGAACATGACGGCGCTTTGCCCTGTGGACACGGCCGAGACGAAAAAGCCAACGCGAGTCTCAACGAAAGGCACGCAGCTACCCGCGTTCGACATGGGCTCGGCCGAGCCAACGCGACCGGCTCGACTGGGTCTGCGTGAGGTGCTCGATTACTTTCTGGAGTTTCGATACGACACGACGCGCCGACGGCTGGAGTACGACCTTCGGCAGCTGGAGCGTCGCATTCACCTGCTTCGCGGGTTCGAGATCATCTTCAACGCGCTCGACGAGGCGATCGCGATCATCCGGGCCAGCGATGGCAAGGCCGATGCGGCGAAGCGTCTGATGTCGCGCTTCGGACTGGATGCCGAGCAGACCGAGGCGATTCTGGAGACGCGACTGTACAAGCTGGCGAAGCTTGAGATTGATGCGATCCGTAAGGAGCTGGCCGAGAAGGAAGCGGCTGCCGCCGAGATCAGGGCGCTGTTGGCAAGTGAAGATCGCATGTGGACGCTGATTCGCACCGAGCTGGTGAATCTGCGCGATGCTTACGGCGACAAGCGACGCACCCGGATCGTCGGACCGCAGACGGAGGTGAACTTCACCGAGGAGCAGTACATCGTCGCCGAGGATGCGATGGTGATGGTCACGCGAGACGGGTGGTTCAAGCGACAGAAGAGCTACAACGATCTGTCGTCGATTCGGGTGCGTGAGGGAGACGCGCTCGGCTGGGTGATTCCGGCATCGACGCGCGAAACGCTGGTCCTGTTTACCGACCGGGGCAAAGCGTACTCGATGCGCGTGGATGCGGTGCCGCTGACAACTGGATACGGCGAGCCCATCAATGCAAAGTTTGGCTTTACCGACGGCGAGCAGATCGTGGGCGCGGTCGCGACGGACGCACGGATTCTGCCGCCGGTGCCGGACTGGATCTCCAGCACACTGCAGCCCGATGAGCCGCGCCCGCCGTATGTGGTGGCGATGTCACGCGGCGGAAAGGTGCTGCGAATGAGCCTGTCGGCATTTGCTGAACCTTCTACGGTGACAGGTCGAACGTACATGCGCCTGGACGCTGACGTGGAGAATGACGCCATCGTCAGTGTGCAACTCAGCGACGGCACAGAGACCGTCTCGCTCGCGACGCGTATGGGTCGCTGCATCAACTTCCCGGTCGTCGAGGTCAATGTGCTGTCCGGACCGGGCAAGGGTGTAACGGCGATTCGAATGACGTCACCCGATGACCGGGTCATTGGGTTTGCGCTGGGCCGTGCGCGCGACGAAGGGCTGCGGGTCGAGACGAACCGCGGGCGCGAAGAGGTGGTGCGCACATCCAAGTACTCGATCGTGTCTCGAGGCGGTCGAGGGCATGAGATTATTCGCTCCGGTTATCTGAGCCGCGTGCTCGGTGATCCGGTGGTTTATCCGCTCGCCTGGCGAGAGCCGGTGCGGCCGGTGGCACCCAAAACACCGAAAGGGTCAGAAGACCCCGGTCAGGGAAGCCTGATCTGATGTCGTTGCCCGACAATTCCTGAGTGCGAAGAGGAAAACTGACCTTGGCTGGTACAGACAACATGACACTGACACCCGACTACAACGCGTCCTCGATCAAGGTGCTAAAGGGCCTTGAGGCGGTGCGTACCCGACCGGCCATGTACATCGGCGGCACGGATCATCGCGGCCTGCACCACCTGGTGTGGGAGATTGTCGACAACGCGGTCGACGAGGCGATCAACGGCTACGCGTCCTTCATCGAGGTGACGCTGCATAAAGATGGCAAGTCGCTGAGCGTCCGCGACAATGGCCGGGGGATTCCGGTCGATATACACCCGGAAGAGGGCCGCAGCGCGCTGGAGGTGATCCTGACGACGCTGCACGCAGGCGGCAAGTTCGAGACCGGAAACTACATGCAATCCGGTGGCTTGCACGGAGTGGGCTCGTCGGTTGTCAACGCTCTCTCGAGCGAGCTCGTGGCGTCCATCAAGCGAGGTGGGCGACTGTACCGTCAGACCTATCACCGTGGCATTCCCGTCGCGCCGATCGCCGATATGGGCGAGGCCACAGGCACCGGCACCGAGATTCACTTTCGCCCCGACCCCGAGATCTTTGACGACGTGGAGTTTGACGCAGAGGTCATCTCGGAGCGGCTGGAGATCAAGTCGTTCCTGACGGCAGGTCTGCGTGTTGTGTTCAGGGACGAGAAAGCGAACAAGCGAGCCGAGTTCAAACACGAGGGTGGAATCTCGGAGATGCTGCAGCGTGCGGTGATGCGCAGCGGGGAGAATCCGGTGCACCCGGAGATCATTCGGTTCGGCAGTGAGAACGCGGACGGTCGTCACACCCGCATCGAGATTGCGTTGCAGTGGACCGAGTCTGAACGAGAGCTTGTCGCATCGTTTGCCAACGGCATACCCACCACCGATGGGGGCGCGCACGAGACGGGGTTCCGCGAAGGCGTGGCCGACGCGGTCATGAACTATCTGGAGACGCATGACGCCATTCCGCGGGGTGTGGAGGTCAAGCGAGCCGACACGCGCGAAGGGCTGTACGCCATCGTCAATGTCTTTCTGGTGGACCCACAGTTTCAGGGCCAGACCAAGGAACGTCTGAATAACCCGGAGGTGAAAGGCACCATCGCCGCCATCGTGCGGAAAGAGGTCGAGAACTACCTGCATCGCAATCAGTCGGCCGGTGCTGCCATTGGACTTCGCATCATTCAGGCGGCTCGTGCTCGCGCCGCCTCGCGCATGGCGGTGAAAGAAGTAAAGCGCAAAAAGCCCATTGCACATCGACTGAATCTGCCGGGCAAACTGGCGGATTGCTCAGCCAATGACCCGGCCGAGGCTGAGCTGTTCATTGTGGAAGGTGACTCTGCAGGCGGCTCGGCCAAACAGGGACGAGATCGACGAACGCAGGCGATTCTCCCGTTGCGCGGCAAAGTGCTGAACGTCGAACAGGCGACCGACAAAAAAGTATTCGAGAACAAGGAGTTGTCCGACGTTGTCTCGGCCCTTGGTTGCGGGGTAGGAAAGGACTACGACGACGCTCGACTGCGCTATGGCAGGATCATCCTGCTGATGGACGCCGATTCTGACGGGCACCACATCACGACGCTGCTGCTGACGTTCATGTACCGGTATCTGCGACCGCTGATTGATCACGGACGTGTGTTTTTGGCTCGGCCACCACTGTATCGCATCGATCATGGCAAAGAGACATGGTGGGCCGACGACGACCGGCAGCGCGATCGCATTGTCCAGAAGATCGTCCAGAAGCGACCCAACGCGCGCCCCGTGATTCAACGGTTCAAAGGGTTGGGCGAGATGATGCCAAAGACGCTGTTCGAAACAACACTGGACCCTGCAAAAAGACGTCTGCTGCGGGTGACCATTCCGCCAGAGCTGGCGCTGCAGACCGAGAAGGTCGTCGGTGGCCTGATGGGCAAGGACGCGTCCGTGCGCTTCCGGTTCATTATGGAGAACGCACCAGCCGCTGATGAGATCGACATTTAGGAAGGGGCGCTTGCTCGCACGGCGAGTCTCGAAGCTCCGCCCGAGTGACTCGCCGAACGACGATAGCAGTAAGGTGAAAACAGACCTATCACGCTTGTGGTTACCGACGCGCACACACGCAGGTGTAGCTTTCTGTTTGGTTCGAACAATCCGGGCAACTGCACACACGCATACGCGCGCGACGCGGAGAACACACGCTTGCCGTTTACAGCTTTCCCGCAGTTCTGTTCACTCATTGCACAGCGTTATACGCAGGGCTGGTCCGTCAGAAAAATCGACTTTCGTTGAATAAACGGATTCCAGCCCCGTCCATCCGGGCATCACATGATGGTCAGGGCCCAGTGGGCATCCGGGACATGTCGTCTTCTGCCTCTCGTGTACGTCCTCCTTTGGCATTGCGGAGTTCTCCATGAAGTTTGTTTCTTTCTCTGTATTCGCGTCCGTGTCGTTTTTCGCACTCGCGGTGTCCGCACAGGATCCGTCCGCAGCGGCTGGTCAGGAAGTCACGTTGGCTGCCGGCTTTATGCCTGACCCACACACGGTCAGCATTACTGCCGGCGGCACGAACGATGCCTCTGGCCTGGGAGCTGGCTGTGTGGGCATGGTCGCCGGCTCGCCCGACTTCCGCCTTCAGTGGGGCGGTGGCCCTGCCACGATCAAGTTCTCGGCATCGGAAGACACCACGCTTGTCATCAACGCTCCTGATGGTTCCTGGATCTGCGCTGACGACGTCAACGGAGTCAACCCTGCTGTCGCGATCAATGCAGCTGGCCAGTACGATGTATTCGTCGGCTCGTACGGTGGCGGCTACCCAGCCGGCACACTGGAAGTCACTGAGTACTGAGATCGGAGCTTAGGACTGTTTCTTGGTTGTAACGCGCAAAAAGCAGGATGGTTTGCGGTTTGGTCCGCACTCCCACGTTGATCGTAACTGTCCCCATTCCGCGAAACTATTGCCAAGTCCAACTGAGCTGACGTACCAAGCCCGTGTGGTCGGAAACTGTATCCTCTGGCAGTGTCAATTGCCATTCCCCAACGACTCCATTTCACGGAGTCGAGCACCCTGGAGCCCTCATGCGTTTCGTAGCTGGCCTTGCTGTTGCTGCTTCTGTGTTCGCCATTACGTCGGTCGCCGCTGCTCAGGACATGAGCGCCACGCCCACGTACGGCAGCGTCACCCTTAACACGGGCTTCACCCCCGACCCCCACACCGTCAGCCTGACCGCCGGTGGCAGCATCGATGCTTCCACGGCTCCCGCGCTTGCTAGCGCCAGCTGCCGTGGCTTTATCGCCAGCGCTGCTGACTACGAGCTCACCTACACCGCTGGTTCGACCTTCCCCCTCAAGATTCGTGTCGTGTCGGACGCTGACACCACGCTCGTCGTGAATGCACCGGATGGCAGCTGGTACTGCGCAGACGACGTCGAGGGCTTCAATCCCGTCCTTACCTGGACCACCCCTCCCTCTGGTGTGTACGACATCTGGGTTGGCACCTACGGCCAGACCATGGCTCCCGCGACCCTTCAGATCACCGAGCTCTGAAAAGTTGCTGGCTGCAAAGCCAGCGCCTTGACGGCTGAGGGCGCGATGGTGGAAATCGTCGCGCCCTCTCTTCTTTTTGCTCCCGAATCTCATGGCGTCTGTTCTGGCTCGACTGCACCTATGGCGACCCGCCTTGCCCTGGATGAAACTGCCACCGCTCGATGTTCGCGTGGTCACGGCGTTCGAGTTACAGGCTGATATACAGCTACCACCGACTCTCCTTCAGTTGCTGGCTGAACAGAATGGAGGCGAGTTACGATATGACGCGTTTCCGTGTGATGACCGAAGTCGCTTCCCCGAAGGGTTCGTTCGCGTTCCACACCTGCGCGGCGTCGGACTCGCAACAGGAGCTGGCATCCGCTATGGCGAACCCGAGCAGATCGCTGTGCTTTGTGCGCACGACGACGGGCTGCTGGGACTGGATTACGGTGACGCCGAACATCCGTTAAACCCTCCGGTCGTCTGGGTAGACGCCCTGGGACGACTGAAACTGGCGCCGGACTTCGAGACTTTCGCACGCGGGCTAACGCGATCGGACGAGGATTTCCTGATCGGACTTATGCCGGCTGAAGCGGACGATCACGACGATGTGCCGGATGCTTTCCTGGACCAACTCGAACGGGAGGCGCCCGAATTCGAGGAGGTAGAAGCCAAAGACGATATCTGGCTCCTGCACCACAAACGATGGGCATCGCGGATGCACAGTGACCGACCTGCGAGCATCGTACTCCGCTCTATTGACGTATCGAGGACCGACGACCCTGAGTTCCCGGAAGTGCCAGATGCACGTTGGGTGCTTGAGCTCGATCTGAAACCAGACAACGTCAAGTGGCTCGAACAGCGCTTCCGCGAAGGTCCGGTGCGACTCATCCGGATTCACACACCCGTAACCTGACCATCGAACCCACTCCTCTCGAAGCACGGCTACGGCAAGCCTGTGTCGCACGAGGCTGAAGCCTCGGAGCCGCCCGCCTCACCGGGAGCGTAAGTCCGAACGGTGGTGCAAAAACGCCAACACCCCGTCTGCGAGTAACAGACGGGGTGTTGTATCAGGGTGCCGGCGACGACCTACTCTCCCACAAGGCAAGCCTTGCAGTACCATCGGCCCAGGAGGGCTTAACGACCG
>JAGWVZ010000656.1 GCA_018970625.1 Myxococcales bacterium
GACTGCGACAGCAACATCGACGAGAACCCGGTGGACGCCAATGTGGATTGTGACACGGGTTTTCCGGGGCTTTGTTCGACAGGTCGGGCGCGATGCAACGGCGGTACGGTAACGTGTGAGGCGGATCGTGGCGCCCAGCCCGAGATCTGCGACACGCGGGACAACGACTGCGACGGTGCCGTGGACGAGGGCGCCGACGGCGGCCCGCTGCAGGAGGCGTGTTACGGCGGTTCATCGGCGACGCGTGACGTAGGTGCATGCCGGGCAGGTGTACGAAGCTGCGAGGACGGTCTGGTAGGCGACTGCGTGGGTCAGGTGCTGCCACAGCTCGAAGTGTGCGACGGCGAGGACAATGACTGCGACGGTGAGGTCGATGAGGGAAGCCCGGGGGCGAATCAGCCCTGCGATGTGCCGGGCGCGTTTGGCGTGTGCGCACGGGGCCGCACGCAGTGCGATGAGGCGGGTGAACTGATCTGTAATCCGCTGGCGACGGGCACCGACGAGCTCTGCGATGGTCAGGACAACGACTGTGATGGCGCGACCGATGAAGGCCCAGATGGCGCAGCGTTGCAGCGTGTCTGCTACGGAGGCGCAGAGAGTGAAATCGGCGTAGGTGTTTGCGCGACAGGGTTTGAGACGTGTCTGGGATCGGAGTACGGCGACTGCGTGGGCGATGTCCTGCCTGGCCCCGAACTTTGCGACACGCTCGACAACGACTGCGATGGTGAGGTTGACGAAGGTGCAGCATCGGGCGGCTTTGTGTGCGCTACCGGGCTGCCCGGGGCATGCGCTGTGGGCACAACCATTTGTGGTGGTGATGGGTCCATCTGTATTCCGAACGAGGAGCCCACCGATGAGGTTTGCGACGCGGTAGACAACGACTGCGACGGCGCGATCGATGAAGACGAGGCCGGTATTCGGCTTCGACGGGCTTGCTATTCGGGCCCCGCCGGCACTCAGGGTGTGGGTCTGTGTACAGGCGGATTCCAGACGTGCGGCGGTGATGGGTTCGGTGTGTGCGTCGACGAGGTCCGCCCTGCGGTGGAGGTCTGTGACGGGCTGGATAACGACTGCGACGGTCTCGTAGATGAGGGCAACCCGGGCGGCAACGTGGTGTGCAACACCGGTGAACCCGGAATCTGCTCGGTTGGTGTCACGGTCTGCGAGGATGCCGTTCTGGTGTGCGCTATCTCATCAGATCCAACGACTGAGGCCTGCGACGGGCTGGATAATGATTGTGACGGACTGACCGACGAAGACGAGACCGGCGCCGCGCTGCGTCAATCATGTTACGACGGCCCGGCGGGGTCATCGGGTGTGGGCGCGTGCACCGCTGGCGTGCGTACCTGCGCCGGTGCGACCTTCGGTTCCTGCGTCGGCCAGGTGCTTCCCGGTATGGAAGTATGCGATGCCGTGGACAATGACTGCGACGGTGCGCTGAACGAGGACAACCCGGGCGGAAACGTCGTGTGCAGCACGGGCGCCGTGGGCGTGTGCGCCGTCGGCTTAACGCTGTGCAGCGGTGGTGAGATCGAATGTGTGCAGTCCACCGCTTCGGCGGCAGAGACCTGTGATCGGCTCGACAACGACTGCGACGGCCTGACCGACGAGGACGCGACCGGAGCACCTCTGGCCAGTACGTGTTACGGCGGACCCGCAGGTACGCTGGGCGTCGGTATTTGTGCCGCCGGCGTGCAGACCTGCACCAGCGGAGCGCCAGGCGCCTGCGTTGGTGACGTTCGCCCGGGTACCGAAATCTGCGATGGTCTCGACAATGACTGCGATGGGTTGACCGATGAAGGCAACCCCGGCGGTAATGTGGTCTGCGGCACAGGCAATGCCGGTGTCTGCGCTGTGGGCCTGACCGCGTGTGTGGAAGGAGAGTCGGTGTGTATTCAGACGTCACCCCCGACGGATGAAACCTGCGACGGTATCGACAACGATTGCGATGGTTTGTCGGACGAAGACGAAGCGGGCGCTCCCTTGCGGCAGTCCTGTTACGACGGACCGGCCGGGACCTCGGGAGCAGGTGCTTGCAGGGCGGGCGTCCGCACTTGCGCGGCCGCCAGCTTTGGGTCGTGCGTGGGCCAGGTGCTGCCTGGCACTGAGCTCTGCGACGCGGTCGACAACGACTGCGATGGCAGCCTCAACGAAGGCAACCCCGGCGGTAACGTCGTGTGCAACACCGGCGCGGCCGGCGTATGCGCAGCCGGCGTAACCCTCTGCAGCGGAGGAGCCATCGAATGTGTGCAGTCCACCACTTCGTCCGCCGAGACTTGCGACGGCCGCGATAACGACTGCGACGGCCTGACCGACGAGAACGCCTCGGGTGCGGCGCTGTCGAACAGCTGCTACGGTGGCCCGACTGGCACGCGGGGCGTGGGTATTTGTGC
>JAGWVZ010000657.1 GCA_018970625.1 Myxococcales bacterium
CAGGTGGGCGCGCGCTGTCTGGAAAAATTTTATGGCGGTCGCGGGGTTCTGCTGGGCGGCATTCCCGGTGTCCAGCAGGGTCGGGTCGTCATCCTCGGCGCTGGAGTTGTGGGTACCGAGGCTGCGAAGGTGGCGATCGGAATGGGCGCGCATGTGACGATCCTCGACATCAACCTCGCTCGCCTGCGTCAGCTGGACGACATCTTCGGCAACCGGATTCAGACGCTCTACTCGAATCCGCAGACGATTCACGACTCTGTGGTGAACGCGGATCTGGTGGTTGGCGCCGTTTTGATTCCGGGTGCCCGTGCGCCTCACCTGGTATCGGACGCGCTGGTCAGGGAAATGCTCCCCGGCGCGGTGCTGGTCGATGTGTCGGTCGATCAGGGCGGCTGCATTGAGACCATGCATGCGACGACGCACGACAACCCCACCTTCATGGTGCACGACGTCGTGCATTATGGCGTGGCGAATATGCCGGGCGCCGTCTCTCGTACGAGCACGTACGGGTTGACGAACGTCACGCTCCGCTATGCGCGGGCGCTGGCCGGCAAGGGGTTCCACGCTGCCGTCAAGTCGGATCCCGCACTTCGGCTGGGCGTCAACGCACATGACGGCTACATTACCTATTACGCGGTCGCGCACGACCTGAAGCTGCCGTATCGGGAGCTTACCTGAGTCATGCAATAGCGGCCGGTTGCGCTTGCTGCCCTGCAACGGGTGCAGACGAGACGTTTGGCATCGCGGCGGGAGCAGACCACCGGCCATCGCCACTGGTCCATCATGGGCTGTCGGCTTGCGCGAGCGATGAGCGTGTCCAGATTGTGAACTCACGGGAATAGACTGCCCGCGATGTTGACTATTGGTCAGCAGTGAACCGCTCACCCGGGTGCCCGCATGATGTTTAGACGTCAGGACCGAAAAAGAGAGCTCGAAGAACTCTTCCATCGGGAGGCCATGCCGCATGCCGACGCCCTCTTTGGCGCTGCCATGCGTCTGACACGCAGTCAACGCGACGCGGAAGACCTTGTGCAGGACACCCTGATGAAGGCGTTCGTGCATTTTGAGCGCTACAAGGCAGGCACCAACTGCAAGGCGTGGTTGTTCAAAATTCTGACGAACACCTTCATCAACCGGTACCGCAAGAAGCAGCGCGAGCGGGTGTTTCTGGCGGATGACGACGAGGGGCGACCGCTGGCGGAGCGCATCGAGTCTCGCCCGGAGTCGGAGTACGAGTACCGTGATGAGTCTATTGAAGACCGGGTCGATCGGCTGTTTGGTGACGAGGTAGGCGCCGCGCTGCAGGGCGTGCCGCTCGATTTTCGCCTCGCCGTGCTCTACGCCGACGTGTACGACTTTTCATACAAGGAGTGCTCGGACATTCTGGACTGCCCGATTGGCACGGTGATGAGCCGCCTGTACCGCGGGCGTCGTCTGCTGCGTGCACAGTTGGCCGAGTATGCGAAGCGCAACGGCTATATTCAGGCTGTTTCAGACGAGTATCAGGAGCAGATTGAGACGGATCGGAGTCGAACCGTCGATCTGAGCGCCTACCGTCGTACCCGGACCGCCTAAGATGACCATGGGACCGTACAACGATGCCCGCATTGAGCGAATCTGTTTCGGGCACACGCAGGCCTGCGAAGACCGCGTCGCGAGCCTCGATCTGTATGTGGACGGCGAGATTTGTCACGTCGAGCGTGCTGAGATCGACGCACATCTTGACGGTTGTGCCGGTTGCCGGGCGTACGTGCTTTCACGCGGCAGCATGCGTGACTCCCTACGTTCATCCGTGGGTTCGCCCTGTCTGTCTTCTGAGTTTCGTGCGCGGCTTGAAGCCCGTCTTCGGGAGGCCCAGCCCGCGTGCGCCATGCAGCAGAATGTTCAACAGCGGGTGGTGATCGCGGCGGCTGGAGCGGCTCTGGCCGCTGCTGCGGCGCTGGCTACCGTGGGTACGATTCGCTGGCTTCGACCCGTAGAGAACGCATTGTCCGAGTCGGGGTCGCCACTATCGCAGGGTGAAGTGGCGGGCCAGGCCACGATTCGCACCCCGATCGTGAGCGATGCCGTTCGTTGGCACCGCCGCGATATGCCGGTCGAGATCACCGGTCCTGATGAAGCACGCGTGTCGGACTGGTTTGTGGCGAAGGTCGAGTTTCCCGTCAGAGCGCCCGATTTCGACGCGCACGCCATCCTGTTGGGCGGTCGCATCGGAAATGTGCAAAACCATGATGCCGCGTATCTGTTATACGATGTCGATGGTTCCAAGGTGAGCGTGCTCATCTTCGAGGCGGAGCACTCGGGCCTGACACAGGTCACCGGAGGCGAGGGTCGTGTGTACGTGGACAACTCCAGTGGTTATCACGTGGGGCTGGGCCAGCGGGATGGCGT
>JAGWVZ010000658.1 GCA_018970625.1 Myxococcales bacterium
TCTTGTAGTGGATGGGAAGGAGCCGGTTGTTTTCGAGCATGACTGTCGTGAAGGCATCTGCGGTTCCTGTGGATTTGTTGTGAACGGACAGGCCCACGGTCCAGATCGCGGGACGACCATCTGTCAGCTGCACATGCGTCGGTTTCAGAATGGCGAGACGCTTGTCCTCGAGCCTTGGCGTTCCGCAGCGTTCCCCGTAATCCGGGATTTGATGGTCGACCGGAGCGCGTTTGATCGTATTCAACGGGCCGGTGGTTATACGTCGACCAATGTCGGCAACGCTCCGGATGCCAACAGCATCCTGATTTCGAAAGAGGTGGTGTCGGAGGCGTTCGACGCGGCAACGTGCATTGGGTGCGGTGCTTGTGTAGCCGCATGTCCCAATGGCTCGGCCGCTTTGTTTACCGGCGCCAAGGTGTCTCAGTTCGCCCTCCTGCCGCAAGGACAGCCGGAGCGAACCCGGCGCGTGCTGCGCATGGTTGCGGAAATGGATGCCTCTGGCTTTGGCGGTTGTTCAAACACGCTGGAGTGCGAGGCCGCCTGCCCGAAGGAAATTTCGACGAAGTGGATCCAGAAGTTGAACCGTGAGTACGTGGTTGCTCAGGTCGCCAGTGAGAATGGCGGTGAGGTTCAAGAGAAGGCGTCTGCCGGTTGAACTCGTTTCGAGCTCTCGTTGAGGGGTGGAGTCGCAACCATCCACTCATGGTTTCAGGCGTTTATCCAGAATGCTCCGAACGTGCATCGTCATCGGGTGGCCTGCCTTTTACCATCGGTCGCGAGACCTTGTCTCGTGCGCCCTGGCACTGCCCTGTGGACGTGACACTTGATCTGGTGTCATTGCCCCTCTAGGCTACCGACCAGATTACCTCTTCCTCGACGGCACGATGCATCCATCGCGTCTGCCCCGCTTTGGTACCCGCAATGACCGAGCGCGCTCTGTTGCAGTCTTTCATCCGTCGCTTGTCCATCTGGACCATCGCCCTGTGGTTCGTCGCCGGTTGTGCGGCTGACCCCGGCGCTGGAACGCAGCCAGATGGAAATCGACCTGACGCTGGGCAACGAGACACTTCTGAGCCTTCTCGCGATGTCGGTGGAAGCGAGGATTCTGGCGGCAATCGTCCGGACGTCGTGCCGATCGGCAGTGAGCAGCTTCTCTTTCTGAACCCAGGCGATGCCAGTGTTCGCATGCTGCTGTCATCTGCCACCGATCTGTCGGTGCTCTATGTGGATGGCGAAGGTCAGCCCATCGTGGACGCCGTTATCGAATTCGAGATTTCAGCTGGTGACCCGCGCGGTTCGCGGCTGCGAGAGTCCACCTCCCGGACAGATGCCGACGGAATCGCAACGGTAAGCCTGATCAGCAACAGCGATGAAGCCGAATTTGATGTGACCGCAGGCGTCCGAAATAACTCCGAAGTGAATACGCTGACTTTTCAGGTCAATGTGCGCACCAAGGAAGCATCAGACTACACCTTTCTGGCGATTTACGACGAGACGGAACGCCCTCTTCGCATCTCGGAGATCGAGTTCGTGGTGTTTCAGGAGGCTGTGAGTTGCGATGATATCGAGGAATTCCCCGGGTCGCCTGCCTTCGATCTCGCATTGCCCACAGCGTATGACCGGATCCCCACTGCGGATGTGTACGACCCGTATCCATTCCCAAATGAAGACAGCGCACCGGTAACTGCCGTCATTGCGCTGGGGCGTGCCTTGTCGGGTGATACGGTTGCCTGGGCCTGTAACGATGGTCCCTTCCTTCGCGAAGACGGGAGTGAGATAGCACCAACAGACGTCGTGTTTGGCGATGAAGTGCTGGTCGAGCTGTTTCTGGATGAACTCTATCCGGAAATCGTTGGCGAATACGATGTGGAGAATGAACTCGACCTGTTTGAGCTCCTTCCACCCGACATTCAGGGTCCTGTTCGCACCCTCATCCTGTTCTTTGAATCTCCGGGCCGGGCCATCTACGAAATCCTTGTCGACAATGACGTGATTCCCGACCTCGGGGGTGCTGCCGACATCTTTCTTGAGTTGATTGATGGTCTGTTCTTCGAGCTTATTCCACCGGACGTGGCTGAGATCTTCGGGACGGTCAGCAATATCGGCGATGCCCTTCAAACCGTTAAATTGAAGGGTCGTCTGCTTCTCTTCGAAAACGCCGACGCGGGTGGAAACTTCGGCTGCTCGGAACTGGTCATCGATCAGGTCATTGTGAACGTCGAGCTGCTGGACGAGACAGACCGTGTGCTCGATTTCCGCAGCCGTGGTTACGACGCTTTCTACGGTGCCATCCCTGGAGGTCGTGTAACGGTGTCACTGGATTCTCGTGGCGACGTTGCGTACGGACTCAATCTTGACCCGTTCCGTCTTGCGGTGAACTACGGTC
>JAGWVZ010000659.1 GCA_018970625.1 Myxococcales bacterium
GGGCGAGATCCCGAACGACGACCGCATGGTCACTCACATCCATCAGCTGCGGCATGTCGCGCTCGACGTGGTGCAGCCCGTTCTGGATGCGCTCAAGACCGACGCCGCACAAATTGTCACCTACACCCCGACCAACACCCTGATCATCACCGAGTCGGGTCTGAACCTGCGCCGCCTGCTCGATGTCCTGAACCGCCTGGACGTGCCCAGCGGCCAGGAGCAGATCAACATGTATCAGGTGCGTTACGCCGACGCCGAGGAGCTGTCGTCCGTGTTGCTGGAGATCTTTCCGGCCGAGGAGGACGGTGCGCCCGTGCAACAGGAGGCAACACCTCGTCGACGCCGGAGCAACGACGAAGCGGCGCAGGCCGCCGAGACGCCGGCCGCTGTCGAGAGTGTTGGCCCGGGCTCGGTACAGGTCTCCCAAATCATCTCGGACTCTCGCACCAACCAGCTGATCATCATCGCCAACGAGCGTTCCTTCAGCCAGATCGTCACCATCATCGAACAGCTGGACGTGCCGATTCCCGGCGAAGGGCAGGTGCATGTGATGCATCTGGAGAACGCCGACTCCACCGAGCTGGCCTCAACGCTTCAGTCGCTCACGCAGTCTGTGGAGCAGATGCGAGAGGAAGCGAACGCCGGCCAGCAGGTCGTCGACGGGGCTGCCGAAGCGCCCGCTGGGCCAGTGAGCGCGACGTTCTCGGGCAATATCTCGATCACCGCGGACGAGTCCACCAACTCCCTCGTCGTCGTCGCGTCACTGCGTGACTTCCTCGCCCTGCAGAATGTCGTGCGGCAGCTGGACCGCCGCAGGCAGCAGGTCTACGTGGAAGCCGTCATCATGGAAGTGAACATCAACCGAACCAACCAGTTCGGCATTGCATTCAACGGCGGCGCGCTGCCCGAGATTCAGGGCGAACAATCCCCTCTGTTTGGCGCTACCCGACTCGGTTCGCTCTCGTCACTGACGCTCGACCCCACGTCCCTCATGGGCATGGCGGTGGGCCTGCGCGGCCCCACCATCGACGGCTCCGAGAACGCGCTCGGCATCGGTATTCCGTCGTTTGGCGCCATTCTGCAGGCCATGCAGACCGACAACGACGTGAACGTGCTGTCAACGCCTCATATCCTCACGATGGATAACGAGGAGGCCGAAATCATCGTAGGCGAGAACATTCCGTTCATCAGTGGCATTCAGCAGGGGCTCGGCGGTGGCCTCGGAAACCTGGGTAACCTGGGCGGACTGGCGAACCAGCTGGGCGGAAACAATGGCAACAACCCGCTCGGAAACCTGGGCAACCTCGGCGGTCTTGCCGGTCTGGGTGGGCTTGGTGGTTTCGGCGGTGTTCAGGTTCAACGGCAGGACGTTGCGCTGACGTTGCGCATTACCCCTCAGATAAACGAAAGCAATTTCGTCCGTCTGGAAATTGAGGAAGAAGTGGAGGACGTGCAGTCTATTGACCCGGTTCTTGGGCCGCGCACCACCACCCGTCAGGCGCGCACAACCGTCGTGGTGCAGGACCAGCAAACCGTGGTGATCGGCGGCCTGATGCGTGACACCCAGAGCGTGGACGTCACCAAAGTACCCATACTCGGGGATATTCCTCTCATCGGAAACCTGTTCCGCAATCGGACGACCCGCAACGTGAAGACGAACCTTCTGTTGCTGCTGACGCCGTACATCATTCGCGACCCGCAGGATTTTCAGGAAATTTATCGCATCAAGATGGAAGAGCGCGAAGAGTTTATGCGCTATTTCGGACGGGTCGGGGCAGATTACGTGCGTTCGGTGGACTATAACCGCAAGGATGGGCCACTTCAGCACATGTTCGAGACCATTCAGGCAGCGGTCGAAGAAGAAGAGGCTCGTCTGCGCGCCTTCTCGGAACCCGTCGAAGAGCGTCCGATTGCACAACCGGCTTCCGAGCCGCTGCGAATGGACCTGGGCACCACGCCCGCTCCCGAGGTCCCGGTAGAGTCTGCACCCGATACAGCCGCTCCGGCCACCCCGTAAGCATTCAGGCCACGATGTATAATCGTCCGAAAATAGGCGAAATCCTCATTGAGTTGGGCGCTATTGGCCCAGCCGACGTGGATCGTGCGCTCACCCTTCAGCGAAGCCGCCCTGCCCGAATGGGCGAGCTGCTGGTCGACGAGGGGCTGGCGTCGGCGGTCGATGTCGCTCGCGCGCTCGCAATCCAGCTTGATCTTGAATACTTTGATTCGATTGACATGGACCGGGTAGAGTTGGCGCTGCTCGACCGGATTCCGATCGCCTATGCTCGGCAGCACCGAATTCTGCCGCTGTTTCATCGAAACGATGTCGTGGTGGTCGGAGTTACCGATCCCCTCAATACTTCGGTGCTGGATCAGG
>JAGWVZ010000660.1 GCA_018970625.1 Myxococcales bacterium
TGTCTCACAGCGGCCGTTTCCACACTCCACTTCCGTATTGCACAGGCGCACGCTCGGATACCCGCTGTCGCAGAGGTCGCGGATAGCGAGCTCGGCATACGAGATGCCCTCACCGCCGTTTGCGCCGGAATCGGAGAATGTGGTGGCGCGCTGACAGACACCATCCCGATAATAATCCGAGTCGCCGCGAACGAGGATACCAACGACCTGCTCGTCTTCGTTGAAGATACCGGAGCCCGAATTGCCGCCAAAGGAATCGGTCGTGCCGGTAAAGTAGTCCAGTGTGTTGCGTGTACGCAGGACTCGGCCGCCGGTATCGATTTTGGCCGGCAGACCACTGCCGAACCCGATAATGGTAATCGGCTGATCGGCGCGAACCGGCGAATCCGAGCGGAGTACCGGGGCTGGGCTAAACCGTGGGGTCGCTGGACGATCGAGGCGAATGATGGCGTAGTCCAACTCCGATCCGCCACTGCTGCTGAGCGCTTCAACCACCACACCGGCGCAGCTGAAAATATCCTCGCGGGTTGTCCGGGCGCGCTGTGTCTCCGATTCCATGTAGTAGCGGAACACCCAGCTATTGCTGCGACAGCCGTCTTCCACACAGTGCCCGGCGGTCAGTACCAGATCATCGTCGATCAGCGTGCCCGAGCAGCTGGCGATACTGGGCTGATTATAGAAGCGTTCATCGGCGCACAGACCGTATGAATTACCCAGCAGACTCGCCCGGAATTTCACGTCGTTCGGATCGTCATCCACGATGCTACTGGTCGACACCATCGCAACGATTGACTGAGCCGTGAGGTCTCGCAGCGTCTCGTCCGGGTGTGCATACCAGTCCAGCCGGTCATCCTCTCCGTAAATGGCCGCCTGATGGGCGGTCGCTACACGTGCACTGTCCGCCCCGGATTCATCGTTCGCGACGGGTTCACCACAGCCGGAAACCAGCAGACCGGCAGACAGAAGCGATAGCAGGGAACGAAGTTTCACGAGAGATTCCGGGTACGGGTTTGCACCGGTTGGGACGGAGCGGGCATGAACATACAACAGCGTACACACAAAGTCGATGCCACGAAGGGTCGTCAGGTGTGTCTCAGGCGTTGTTTTTTTGGCTGTTCTTCGTGCGAACACCCGTACACCGACAGGCCAAACGATGAGCGTCTGCTCTGCACCGCATAAAGCGGGAGGAGTATGTGGAAGCTGGAGCACAACGGTACATTTTTGCATCGCGCGATGCGCTTCCCGTGGCGGTCGGGCCTTCGATGGCCTATGTGCAACGCCTTGACTGCCAGTGCTCTGCAATCCGTGTGACCATGATGAACTACGCCGCGCGCCGCCAACAACTGTTCCATGAACTTCAGGACGCTGTACTGGTGTTGCCAACCTCCGCTGAGGCGATTCGCAGTCACGACTCCCATTATGATTATCGACCCGCGTCTGACGTGCTCTGGTTGACCGGTTTTGCAGAGCCGGATGCCATTGTCGTGCTTGCCCCTGGCCATACGCATCCTTTCACGTTGTTTGTTCGTCCCAGAAATCGCGACATGGAAATCTGGAATGGGCGTCGCGCCGGGCCCGAGGGTGCCATGGCGCAGTTCGGTGCCGACGCAGCATGGCCAATCTCGGAATTTGATCAGCGGATTGGTGATTACCTGCAAGGCCGCGCCCGGTTGTTCTATTCACTCGGTGTTGATTCAGCCATGGATGTCCGCATGTTGCGAGCCGTCCAGTCGCTTCGTGCGTCCAAGCGAAAACCCGATCGGGCACCCAACGCGATCATCGATCCACGCGGTCTGTTGCATCGGCTGCGCATGTACAAGTCAGCCGAAGAGCTGGTGCTGATGGCCACCGCTGCGGAGATATCGGCGCAGGGGCATCTGGCCGCCATGCGCGCAACCCGACCGGGTATGCTGGAGTACGAAATTCAGGGGATCATCGAAGGTCATTTTCTTCGGTCGGGTGCTCGTGCGCCGGCATACGGTTCGATTGTTGCCGGTGGCCGCAATGCCTGCATCCTGCATTACGTCGACAATCGCGATTCGCTTCGTGAAGGCGACCTGCTCCTGGTCGACGCCGGCGCAGAATATCAGTGGTACGCCGGTGACATTACGCGCACCTGGCCCGTGGGTGCCCGATTCAGCGGCCCGCAACGCGACGTGTATCAGGCGGTGCTCGATGCACAGATCGCCGCTATTCACGAGTGTGTTCCGGGGATCTCGAATGATGAATTACAGCGCCGCACCATCCGGCGACTGACCGCTTCCATGGTCGATCTTGGGCTGTTGCAGGGAGAGGTCGATGGCCTGATAGAAAAGGAAGCCTACAAGCGGTTTTATATGCACGGTGTGGGCCACTATCTGGGCCTGGATGTACATG
>JAGWVZ010000035.1 GCA_018970625.1 Myxococcales bacterium
AACCGAGACTACACTGTACCTGCGCTAACGGAGCTGCTGGTTCGAGAAGGCTGGCTGACGGATCGGCAGCAGGCCGACATCGTTCGCAACGAGCGCGCCATTCGGGAGCGACTGCTGCGAAAGCGGGCGACTGAAGCGGCCTCGCGACAGACAGCGGTGTACGAAGTAAGCCCCGTCGAGGTGCTCGCCGCCTCGGGCATTACGGCGGTGGATGGCCGCGCGCTCAGCGAAGACCGCCTGACCGAGTTTCTGGCCCGTCTGGCAGGGCTGCCCTACATCAAGCTGGACCCGCTCAAGCTCGACGAGCGCCTGATTACCGACACCATGAGCCGCGCATTTGCGCGTCGGCACGTGTGTCTGCCGGTGGAGCGCAACCCACGCGGTGTGGTGGTCTTCGCTGTCGATAACCCGTTCGATCTACCGCTGCAGGAGAGCCTTCGCAGCATTACCCCGGCCGGATTTGAGTTCGTGCTCGCGTCGCGAAGCGATATTCTTCGCATTATTACCGATGTGTATGGGTTCCGAAGCGCCGTGAAGGCGGCGCAGCGTTCCATGTCGCCCGGCACCGACCTCGGCAATCTGGAACAGCTGGTGAAGCTGACCAATGTCGATGAGCTGGAGTCCAACGACAAACATGTCGTAAAAGCGGTGGAATATCTGCTGCATTATGCGTTCGAGCAGCGTGCCAGCGATATTCATATGGAGCCCAAGCGCGAAGAATGCATTATCCGGCTTCGCATCGATGGCGTGCTGCATAACGTGTATCGCATGCCCAGGGCGGTTCACAACGCGGTCGTTTCGCGTATCAAGACCCTGTGTCGCATGGACATTGCCGAGCGTCGGCGACCTCAGGACGGACGATTCAAGACGGAGCTGCGCGGTCGTGAGACCGAAATGCGCGTGTCATCACTCCCTGTCGCGTTTGGCGAGAAGCTCGTCATTCGTATTTTCGACCCTTCCCACCTGCTGCAGGAGATCGAAGGTCTGGGTTTCGTCGAATCCGAGCTCACGCTGTGGAGCGAATTCATTGGGCGTCCGAACGGACTCATTCTGATTACCGGTCCCACGGGCTCGGGTAAAACCACCACGCTTTATTCGACACTCAAAATGTTGGCCAGCCCCGAGACCAACATCACGACCATCGAAGACCCGGTAGAGATGGTTTACGAGGCCTTTAATCAGGTGCTTGTAAACACAAAGATAGGGGTCACGTTCGCCTCGGCGCTCCGCACCGCGCTTCGTCAGGACCCGGATATTCTGATGGTCGGCGAAATTCGTGATCAGGACACCGCCGAAATGGCGTTGCAGGCCGCGCTTACCGGTCACCTCGTGTTTTCCACGCTGCATACCAACGATGCACCTACGGCAATTACCCGTCTGCAGGATCTGGGTGCGCCCAGCTACCTGATTTCATCGACGCTGGTGGGTGTGCTCGCGCAGCGGCTCGTGCGCCGCATCTGCGACCACTGTAAAACACAAACCAGCCTCAGCGAAGAGCAGGTCGCCATTCTGGGCATTCAGCTGCCGCCCGGGTCGCCCGAGAAATTACCCGTCTATTATGGTGAAGGCTGTGCTCATTGCCGCGGAACGGGTTATTTCGGCCGTGTCGGTATTTACGAGATCATGACCTGCGACGCCGGCATTCGACGCCTGATTGGCAGTGGTGCTGACGCCGATCAGATTCGGCGTGAAGCCGTCGCAAACGGCATGGTGCGATTGCGCGAGGCGGCGATCCGCAAACTCGCCACGGGACTCACCAGTTTTGAAGAGGTCGTGCGCGTGCTCGGAGAGTCCGCTCCGTAACGAACGGGTCTCGTGGACCCCCTTCCCAGCGTCGTGAACCATGCTCGCGTTTGCCGAAACCCTTCAAACCTACCTCTCAGCCTCGTACCCGTTTCTGTACCTGGTCAGTTTTGAAGAGGCGCGCGTGCTGGGTTTGCTGCGACAGCTGGCCGCCGGGCTGCAGCGCCCGTTCACGTTGTGGCGCCCTGAAGAGTCTCCTGAGCCAGCGCAGGCGCTCACCGCGGAGCTCGATCGCATTGTTGCCGGTGAAGGCCGCAGTGTGCATGTGCTCGTGGACGCACACCCGTATCTGCAAACCCCGGAACGCGTGCGGCAATTGCGGGTCGTGCAGCGTAGGCTGGCGCAGACCGGTGGGCATATGGTGCTTGTTTCTCCGGTGCTCGTCAGCCCACCCGAGCTGGCCAAGGACTGGACCGTCCTGCAGGTGCCGCTGCCTGACCGTGCCGAGATGGAAGCGTCTCTGGAAGCGAGTGTGCCTGCGACCATGTACCCGGCGCTCGATCGCGAACGGCTCGCGATTGCGGCGCTCGGTCTCACTGCGCGCGAGGCGCAGCGGGCGTTCGAGCGTGCCCGGCATTTGTCTGGCATCGCTCACGCGCGACAGCTGCCATTTGACTGGGAAGCCACGGTTGTCGAAGAGAAGCGGCGGTTGATGAGCAGCACAGGCGCGCTGGAGTTCTGCGCCATCGACACCGACCTCGACAGTGTCGGCGGCCTTGAAGAACTCAAGGGCTGGCTCATGCAACGCCGTCGCGCTTTTGGAGACGAAGCGCGCCGCTTTGGTTTGCCTCAGCCGCGCGGCCTGCTGATGGTCGGCGTGCAGGGGTGCGGAAAATCGCTGCTTGCCAAGGCAGTCGCGGGTTTCTGGGGAATTCCGTTGTTGCGCCTTGACCTGGGCTCTCTGTTTTCGGGCAGCACTCCGCCCGACGTCGCCCTCCGAGGGGCCATTCACACGGCAGAGGCACTCGCGCCCTGCGTGCTGTGGGTGGACGAAATCGAAAAGGGTTTTGATGAACGTGCCGGGGGTGAGACCTCCCGGCTTCTGGGTAGCCTGCTGACGTGGCTGCAGGAGAAATCGCAGCCTGTCTTCTTCGTCGCGACCGCCAACAAGGTCGATGCGTTGCCGGCTGAGCTGCTTCGCCGCGGACGATTTGACGAGATTTTCTTTGTGGACCTGCCCGAAGCCGACGCGCGCGCGACGATTCTGGCCATTCACCTTGCTCGTCGTGATCGACTGCCACAGAGTTTCGACCTTGGCGAGCTCGCGCAGATGACGGACCATTTTTCGGGCGCCGAGCTTGAACAGGTGGTCGTTTCGGCGCTGTATGGTGCGTGGGCCGAGAGCCGCGACCTGTCTCAGCGCGACCTCGTCGTTGCAGCGCGTCAGATGATTCCGCTTTACACGCTGTACGAAACCGAAATCAAAGCGCTTCGTACCTGGGCGCGCGATCGTGCGCGTCCAGCGGGAATGAGTCGGCGCCTGGTCGACCTTTTTGCCCGTCGCGATCCATGAACCTGCCCGGCTCCGGCCGTTGCTCCCGAGGTACCATGTCCACCATCAATCCTATGAACGTCGCTGTCATTGGCGCCGGTTCCTGGGGCACAGCGCTCGCCTATCTGCTCGCCGACAAAGGATTCCCCGTCACCTTGTGGGCGTATGAGCCCGAGGTGGTGAAGTCGGTCAATGAGGACCATGAAAACACCATGTTCCTGAAGGGCATTCGCCTGCCCGATAACCTTCGCGCTACCGGTCACCTGCAGGAAGCCTGTGAAGGCCGTGACATGATTGTGTGCGTGACACCGTCGCACGTGGTTCGCCGGGTTCTGACGCAGGCCGCGCAGTGGCTTCCCGAGGGCGTGCCGATTGTGAGCGCCACCAAGGGTATTGAGAACGATTCGCTCAAGACCGTCAGCGAAGTACTCGAAGAAGTATTGCCCATTAAGTATCACCCTTATCTGGCCTACCTCTCCGGGCCGTCCTTTGCGCGCGAAGTCGCCGAACATGTGCCCACTGCGGTCGTGGCGGCGTCTTACTCCGAGAAACTGTCCCTGCAGGTACAGGAGGCATTTCGGCACCATTATTTTCGGGTTTATCGCTCGCACGATGTCGTGGGCGTCGAGATTGGCGGTTCTCTCAAGAACGTCATCGCCATTGCCGCCGGCATCGCGGATGGCATGGGATTCGGGCATAACGCACGAGCGGCCATTATTACGCGCGGTCTGGCTGAAATGTCCCGCATGGCGGTCGCCAAAGGCGCCAATCCGCTTACGCTGGCAGGCCTGTCCGGTATGGGTGACCTGGTGTTGACGTGTACCGGTGGCCTCTCACGTAACCGTCAGGTCGGTATGCAGCTGGGGCAGGGCGCTTCTATCGACAGCATTCTCGCCGATATGAGTATGGTCGCCGAGGGCGTGAAGACCGCGCAGAGTGTGCACGACCTGGCGAAGAAAATTGGTGTGGAAATGCCGATTTGTGATGGTGTTTACAGCATTCTTTACGAAGGCAAGACGGCGAAGCAGGCCATGATGGACCTCATGGGCCGCGAGCTAAAGCGCGAGAGCTTCGGTTTCTAGCGACCCTCCACGGGCTCTCGTTGCAGGGCGGCGGTACGCCCTGTCAGGAGCGCGAAAACTGGTCGACCATCCACGCAGACAAGGGCGGCACTTCGTCGCGCGGACCAATCGGCATCATGACCCAACGCAACACATGGTGCGCGATAGGGACATGATATTTCTGCGTCGCTGTTTGTTTGACCTGGAAAATAGGCGGCGGCGCAAGCCCTGATTTATCTTCCTCGCAAACGGCCCACGCAATATCACTGCCAAAGTGGAATTTTGCGACCACACCGATCAGGTCGCACAGCGCCTGAAAGGCCAACGGTGGCATCCACCGAATGGAGCCGAATTCACGCCGCGTCACCAGACGCTCGAGCTTGTCGAGACCCTGCATATCGGGACGAATTTCGATGCCGAATTCTTCGGCGACAAAAGTCGCCAGATAGCGCGAAATCTGTCCGGGCTCGGTGCCCCACACGTTGGCCTTCATGGCCAGCGCTACATTTCGTTCGACAAGGAACAGTTTTTCGCTGTTGGGCCCCACCGGTCGTGAAATGGGCGCGAACCAGACGGACGAAGGCGACTTGGGCATATCAATGCCAGCAATATCAGCTTCGTTCTGCAGCGCAGCCATACGCGCCACAAACTGGTCGGGGCGATATTCCTCTTTCCGAAACCCAAACGCCTGCACCGCGGGTCCCAGCTCGTAGGGCAACCGAGGAAACACCAGCAACCGAACGCCCGAAAAATGCCGCGGCCGATCACGCTCGGCGATCCGCTTCGGGGCCTGACTGAGCTCGACCAGTAAGGTCGCTTCGAGAAGTGCAAGTAATTGTTTGTGGAAGGAACGCTGATCGCCGGGGTCCATGAAACAGGCCATGACCCACTCAATGCCGTCTTCCATTTCCACTTCCAGCACGCGTGGATGAAACGGAAGTTTCGGAATATCCAGCGCTCGTGACCGCTTCAGGTCCGGGAGTAACGCGTCCAGGGGGCGATCAGCTGACATTTCATCAGCGCCGCTCAACAGACGACGCGCCCGGGCAATTTTCTCTTCGTCGGTCATGGCCTGTATGCTCAATAATTAAAGTGCACATGCCCATCGGGCACGTGATGTTGGCGCAGATATTCGGTCACGCTCTCTACCAGACGCGTGCTGCCACACAGCAGAAAATGACAGGTCTCGAGTGAAGGGCGCTCGGCCCATGCGTCAAACAGCTCGTGCACCCATTGACCGGGACCGCCGTCGGTAACGACGACGGTGACGCCCTGATGTCGCCATTCTTCGCATTCGCGCTCCAACTCCACGAAGTGCCCCTGCGACCGGCTCTGAAACAGCGCGATTGGTCGGCGAAGACCACCGCCCTGCAATGCCGCTCGGATCACCGGCCGCAACGCGGCCACCCCGGTGCCGGAGCCAAACAGGACCAGGGGGCCTTCGGCCGGCTCACCAAAACCCTTGCCCATGGCTTCGGAGAGGAAGACCTCTTCTCCGGGCGCAAGATTGCACAGGGCATCACTGGTGTGGCTACCGCGTCCGATCAGAAAGTCAGCGAACGGAAGGTCTGCCACCGTCGAGGCCACAGCGAAGTAGCGCGGCTCGGTGTCTGCGGTGCCGAGGACCACGTATTGCCCGGCTGTACGAAGTGACTCGACGAGGGGGTGCCCGCTGACGTCCACCCGCACACGGTGCACGAGTGGGCTCTCGGGTACGTTGCTGACCACGCGTACGGGCTGCGGGCAGACCGCAGGTGCAGATGGCTGGGGAGACGATGACATGGTGTGCGTGGTCACGTTCAGTTTGGGGCGCGGGGAACTAAGCATAACCACGATGTTATGCAACGCGCGCAGATGCATCCGACGAGTGCGTACCCCGTACATTTGTGGGTGACGGGGCGCGCCGGCGTGGAAGGCCGCCCTGTACGTGGCTCCGTTGGGCAGGGCGGGGGTACGTTTCGGGATGGGCGCTCAGAACAGCTTTTGTTGTCGCGTGGGGCCGGGTTCGAAGGCCAGCACGGTCTCCAGAAGGGCGTCGGCGACCGAAGCGCGGCCGGGTCCGGCCTCGATGGCGGCCCGGATGTCGTGGGACACGAAAATGCGTATCTTCTTGACTACTTTGATGAAATCGGTGGCGATGCCCTGCACGACGCGCGAAATCTGGGGGAGTGGTGTGGCGGTCGCACCCGCGCTGGTGTGGTGCACGACGTCGACGGTCTCGATGCGGTCTTTGTCGCGCGGTGGGGTGTCGATCATGACGCTGTGGGAATCGACGGGGATGCCGAGCATACGCGAGAGGGTGGCGCAGAGGGCATCGCGCAGCTGATCGGCGTGTTCGCGGGTGAGGTGGTAGATGCGTTCGTAGGCGTCCTGGTGGCGCACGTCGTCCCACGCGCGGTTGAGCGTGAGCACGCGGCGGTAGAATCGGCGTTGCAGGACGTCGGTGAGCAGGCGGTGGCTCAGGCGGTCGGGCGAGGTGGAGCGGCGCACGTGATCGAAGAGCTCGTCGTCGGAGCACTGCAGCAGCAGACTGGTAAACTCCTGTAACCCCATGGAGTTTTCTTCATTCCAGTCGTTGAAGGCACGTTCGGTCATGGCGCTGACGGCCCGCACCGTATGGTGCCAGTACGCCTCCGAGAACATGGTGTAGCGACAGAAGATGAAGATTTCGGCCGATACGCGGCCCTTGTCGCTGATGGCGATGCGGTCGCCGTCGGGGTGCACACAGAGGCTGTCGAGCAGGCGGGCGCGGTCGTAGTTGCGGCCGTACGATACGCCCATGTGCACCGAGTCCCGCTCGAGGTAGTCGGCTTTGTCGGCGTCGATGCCGGACGAGATGATCGTCGCCACAAGCCTTCTCTCGGGGCGGGCGTGCCAGTGCGGCTTGCGCCCGACGAGGTCGATCACCTGCTGCGCGTCGAATCCGAACTGGTCGGCGATGACGTCGGCGAGTGGCTTTTCGCCGCGCAGGAACTCGAACTCTCCGCGCAGGATGCGTCCCAGCAGGTCCTCGTGTCGGGGTGTGTCGCGGCCTGGGTGGTGAAGGGCCTCCAGGCTGTGCGCGAAGGGGTAGTGACCCAGGTCGTGGAGCAGGGCACCCAGCAGGCAGACTTCGATGTCGGTGGCGGTGAGGCGCTCGCGCACGGATTCGTCGCGAAGTAGCGCGACCAGATAGGATCGCGCCATGTCGTAGACGCCCAGCGAGTGTTCGAACCGGGAGTGCACGGCGCCGGGATAGACCAGGTGAATGGGGCCCAGCTGCCGAACACGGCGCAAACGCTGAAAGGCGGGGTGGTCAATGACGGCGAGGAGTCGTTCGGTGGTGTGGATTTGACGCAGCTCGGGGATCCGGATGGAGCCGGTGGGAGCGTGAATCTCGGGAACGAATGCGGTCATGGCGTACCTGAAGGTCCGGGGGCCCCGGAGCGTACACCGGCGGGGTGCGGATCGTCGACCAAAACGGGTGGCGAATCAAAGTTGCAACGATGTAGAAACGCGTTGTTCATTTTGCGACATGGACGTTGCCTATGGCCAAATTGTCATCAGGGAGAGGTCGTGAATTCGGAGCTAACCATGGGGTTTGTGCGTCAAATCTATGAGTGTTACCGAGGGGTCATCGCCACGACACTGGCGCTGTGCGAAGTCACCGGTTCTGGCACGGCAATTGAATAGAGTGGTTGCGACAGCGGAACGAGCCTTTACAGAGGGCTCCACATGTTCACGATTTTTCCTGCCACAGATACGATATGCAGATCGCGTCTTTTTTCGACAAGCGAACCTACACGGTGACGTACGTTGTGTATGACGCCGCGACGCTCGACGCGGTGGTCATTGATCCGGTGCTCGACTACGAGCCCGCCTCAAGCCGTGTGTGGACGGAGTCGCTGGAGCTGGTCGCCTCCTTCGTGAAGGAGAAGGGGCTGAAGCTGCACTATATTCTGGAGACGCATGCGCACGCCGACCACCTGTCGGGTGCACAGGAGCTGAAGCGTCAGTTCCCGCAGGCGAAGCTTGCTGTGGGTGCGCGCATTACCGAGGTGCAGAAGGTGTTCAAGGGCGTGTTTGACCTTCCGGACGACTTCGCCACGGATGGTCGCCAGTTCGACTTGCTGCTTCAGGAGGGCGACACGCTGAAGGCGGGCACCATCGAGGTGGAAACCATCTACACGCCCGGGCACACCCCGGCCTGCGCGACGTACAGGATGGAGGATGCGATCTTCACCGGCGACGCCCTGTTCATGCCCGATATGGGTACAGGGCGCTGCGACTTCCCGGGTGGCAGCGCGACCGATCTGTACGATTCGATTCAGAAGCTGTACGCGCTTCCAGACAGCACGCGCGTGTTTGTTGGCCATGACTATGCGCCGGGCGGCCGGGAATACGCCTGGGAGACGACGGTCGGCGAACAGAAAGCGAAGAATATTCAGCTGGCTGGTAGCACATCGCGCGAAGATTTTGTGACGATGCGCACCAGGCGCGACAAGACGCTGGACGCTCCCCGGCTGTTGTTTCAGAGCGTACAGGTGAACATTGACGCCGGCCGCATGCCGGAGCCGCACGCCAACCAGACACGGTATCTGCGGATCCCGATCAACGTGTTCAAGCCTGTCGTGACTGCCGACGCCCGAACGACCATCGACGGCATCTGAGCGACATCGGGGCCACAAACGACCATTGACACGGTTGGTGTGAGCAGGCGACTCGGCGGATGACGTGCAGGAATCGTCGCCGTGCAGGCGACCACACCGGTAAGGAGCAGAACATGTCCATCGAAGAATCCCTGAAGGGAATCCCCAACCTGTGCTCACCGTACGACGGTGTGTGGTCTGCGGGTCAGCCATCGAACGCTCAGCTGCAGACAGCGGCTCTGGCCGGCGTCGCGACCATCATCAACCTTCGCCCCAATGCGGAGATGGAGGCCTGCGGGATTGACGAGCGCGCGCTCGTGGAATCGCTCGGCATGAAATACGTCGTCATCCCGGTGTCCGGTCCGGGCTCGCTGCAACCCGAAACCGCCCGCGCCTTCGACGCCGCGCTAAGCGAAGCCGGCACGCCGGTGCTTGTGCACTGCGGCAGCGGCAATCGTGTGGGCGCGCTCTTCGCGCTGCGTGCCGCCTGGGTGCAGGGCGTTGCACCCGCCGAGGCGGTAGCGCTTGGTCGAGCTGCGGGCATGACCGCGCTGGAGCCGGCGATCCGCGGTATTCTGGGCGCGTAAGCTGCAGGCGGCAGCGCCCCTAGTGGCGAATGCGAGCCAGCATGGCCGCATCTATCGCAGGGCACTGGATGCTAAGGGGCGGCACCGATGGCTGGTCGAGCAGGTCCCGCAGGGAGAGAGCGTGCCGAGAACACGGTGATTGAACCGGCGGCGGGCTTCTGATAACCGTTTTCAACATGGCCCGCTCCCGGAGTGCCGCATGGATGCCTTACAGCGCCTTGAACACGACCACCTCCACCTGACCCGTATTGTCGACAGCGTTCGGCAGGCCATTCAGGAGTGTTTGCGTGGAGAACGCGAGCCTGTGGATGTGGTCGAGGAGTTCGAAGAGTTTCTGCGACTGGTGAATGAAGAGCTTTTCGTGCACTTCGAGCGTGAAGAGACGGTTCTTTTTCCGTGGGTGGCGGAGCGTTTCCCTGAAGCCAGCGCTGCGATAGCGTCGATGGAGTCGGCGCATGACCGCATCTGCGGCGTGGCCAGTCGCATGGAGTACCTGATTTCACAGGGGAAACCGGCGCTCGCCACAAGCTTCGACTCGCTGGTCGCGCTGTTCGCGCGTTTCGACGCCAACTTTGTGAAGCACGCGCACGAGGAGCGAGACTTCATTCGATCGCTCGATGACCGACTCACAATTTCACAGCGTGAGCAGGTCGCGCAAATACTCGACGATTTGTGAGCGTACTGCCGCCCTGTGGAGTCCTGTGTTCTGAGTTTCCCGGGTCGATTCGTGTTGCATTCAGGGCTGACACACTTTCGTTGTGCCTCGGGTTTTCTTGCGCGACGCTGGCGATCAGCCCGATGACGATGGAAGTGTGTCGTGGGCGACGGTGAAGGTAGGACTCGGGGCTTGCGAGAAGTGTCAGGATCGGTACAAGGTTGCATGCTTCTGAAATTGTGAATCTGGTCCGTCCCGGAGGAGCGTATGCGCAGTTCCTTTTTCCCGTCGAGCGTTGGATGGTTGTGTCTCGGTCTGGTCGCTGCGTGCGGAGGCGATTCGCCCGGCGAAGGCGGTACGAACGCACCGGATACGGGGAATGTCACCGACGTGTTGGGTGGTGACACGAGCGATGTCGGAGGCACGGAAGATGGTGAAGGGTCCGGCGGCGGTGATGGGGCTGACGCCACGGAAGACGGTAGCGCAACGGGCCCCCGTTTGCCTGTGGGCGAGCTGTGTCTGGGTGATGACGCGTGCGAGAGCTCTCTGTGCTTTCGTTTTGACCCGAACATCGAAGAAGGATTCTGTACGCAGTTCTGCTCTGAGGAGTCGGACTGTCCCGCGGAAGGTGGATTCAGCTGCGTGCTACTTGGGAATTCGGGCGGCGACTTTTCTCGTGTGTGCGTGCCGGACAACCTGTGCGTGGACCGGGACGAAGATGGTTATGGCGTAGGCCCTGGCTGTTCGGGGCCGGACTGCGACGACACGAGCGCGCAGGTGAATCCTGCTCAGGATGAGCTCTGCGACGCGATCGACAACGACTGCGACAGCAACATCGACGAGAACCCGGTGGACGCAAACGTGGATTGCGACACGGGTTTTCCGGGTTTGTGCTCGACGGGTCGCGCACGCTGCAACGGTGGTACGGTGACGTGCGAGGCCGATCGCAGCTCTCAGCCGGAGATCTGTGACACGCTGGACAACGACTGCGACGGCGCCGTCGACGAGGGTGCCGACGGAGGCCCGCTGCAGGAGGCGTGCTACGGCGGTTCATCGGCCACGCGTGATGTGGGCGCTTGCCAGGCCGGTGTGCGAAGCTGCGAGGACGGTCTGGTCGGTGAGTGCGTGGGTCAGGTGCTGCCGCAGCTGGAAGTGTGCGATGGCGCAGATAACGACTGCGATGGTGAGGTTGATGAGGGCAGCCCGGGCGCGAACCAGCCCTGTGATGTTCCGGGCGCGACTGGCGTGTGTGCGCGAGGCCGCACGCAGTGCGATGAGGCGGGTGAGCTTGTGTGCAATCCGCTGGCGACGGGCACCGAGGAGCTGTGCGACGGTCAGGACAACGACTGTGATGGCGCGACGGACGAAGGCGCCGATGGCGCGGCGCTGCAGCGGATCTGCTACGGCGGCGCCGAGAGTGAGATCGGCGTGGGTGTGTGCGCGACCGGCTTGCAGACGTGCGTGGGGTCGGAGTACGGCGACTGCGTAGGCGATGTGCTGCCAGGCCCCGAGCTTTGCGACACGCTGGACAATGACTGCGATGGTGAGGCGGACGAGGAGTCTGCGTCGGGTGGCTTTGTGTGCGCGACGGGGCTGCCCGGGGCGTGTGCTGTGGGCACCACGTCGTGTTCGGGCGACGGCACCGTCTGTGTCGCCAACGTGCTACCGACGGCCGAGGTGTGCGATGCCGTGGACAATGACTGTGACGGCAGCGTGGACGAAGGCGCTGACGGTTCGCGGCTGAGTCGGCCCTGCTATTCGGGTCCTGCAGGTACGCAGGGCGTAGGCGTTTGCAGCGGTGGGTCGCAGACCTGTGGAGGGGAGGGGTTTGGCGTATGCATCGGAGAGGTACGGCCTTCTGCCGAGCTATGTGATGGTCTCGATAATGACTGCGACGGCCTGGTGGATGAAGGCAACCCCGGTGGCAACGTGGTGTGCAGCACCGGTCGTGCGGGCGTTTGCGCAGCAGGCCTGACGGTTTGTGCCGATGCGACGCTGACCTGTGTGCCATCGGCCTCGGCGAGCGCTGAGTTGTGTGACGGACAGGACAACGACTGTGATGGGCTGACCGACGAAGATGCGTCGGGGGCCTTGCTTCGGGAGTCGTGTTACGACGGGCCGGCTGGCACGGCCGGCGTGGGTGCCTGTACCGAAGGTGTGCGCACCTGCACGGGCGCAGGGTTTGGTGCCTGTGTGGGTCAGGCGCTGCCATCGACCGAGGTCTGTGACGCGATCGACAATGATTGTGATGGTGTGTTGAACGACGGCAACCCTGGCGGCGGCATTACGTGCTCGACGGGTGGCGCCGGGGTTTGTGCAGCGGGTGCGACGGCATGCGTGGAAGGAACGGTGACCTGCGTGGGCACGGTGGCGCCCGGAACGCAGCCTGAGGTGTGCGACGCGGTCGACAATGACTGTGACGGAACGCTCAACGAGGGCTTTGCCGGTCTGGGTGGTGCCTGCTCGAGCGGGCTTGGCATTTGTGCTCGTCCGGGTGTGGTGGTTTGCGCTGCCGATCCGACGTCGGCACCCGTGTGCAACGCCGAAGCCGGTAGCCCGAACCCCTCGGAGACATGCGATTACGTGGACGACGACTGTGACGGCACCGTGGACGAAGGGTTCCGCAACGGCTCCGGCGCGTACAACACGGTCGCGCACTGCGGTGCGTGCGGATTCAACTGCGACAGCACGTGGCCCGGTGGACCGGCCCTGTTCAACGTGGCCACCCAGTGCAATCCGTCGGGTACGCTGGCGACCTGCGGGTTTACGTGTCTGGCTGGGTGGGTGAACGCTGACGGGGTGGCCGACAATGGCTGCGAATTCCGTCCCGAGCCAGAGACGGTTTACGTTTCTACCTTCGCCAATGGCGGCCGCGATGTTGCGGGTTGCGGCACCTATCTGGCTCCTTGTGCGAGCATTCAGGGCGGTATTGATCTGGCACGCACAACGGCCGGTAAGACGCGGGTGCGGGTATCCACGGGCCTGTATCGTGAGAATATCGTGCTCGCCAACGGCATCTCTGTGCTCGGCGGACACTCGAACCTGAACTGGGTGCGCAACGCGGACGTGTTCGGCACGTCGATTCGTGGTGCCGACGTGGCCCCGTCGGTCGGTGCATCGACCGACCGTATTGTGGTGGTCGCGTCGGGGATTACCGCGGCGACCGAGTTCTCGGGATTTATTGTGTCCGGAATCAATGCAGGGGTCTCAGGAAACTCCATCGGCATCTACATCACCAACTCGAACCAGAACCTCGTCATCGAGAACAATGAGATTGCCGCAGGCGCTGGTGGTAATGGAGCCACAGGTTCAACCGGAACGGCGGGCACGCAGGGTTCCAACGGTTCGGTCGGCGGTAATGCCGTGCGTCAGAATCAGTCGCAGCCTTCGGTCCCTGGTGGCGTGGGAGGCAGCAACAGTTGCGGCGGCGTGAGCGTAGCTGGTGGTACGGGCGGTGTAGGCACCAATCCGGTAGGTAGCACTACCTCTGGCCCTGGAGCCAATGGCAGTGGTCCGGGAACGGGCCCTGGTGGTGGCGGTGGTACGCACATGGTACAGAATTCTTCGTTGTCATGTGTGGTTACCGGGCCCACGGATGGTGTGCCAGGTACGGCAGGAACGCGTGGGACCGATGGCGTCGGCGGTTCGGGCGCCAGCTCTGCGAACGGCACAGTGACGTCGGGTCGCTGGGTCGCTGATGCCGGTGCTGCGGGTGTGGCAGGCGGCAATGGCACGGGCGGCGGTGGCGGCGGCTCTTCGGGTGGCCTTGATGATTTTGGTTCGACTACCCATCACTTTCCGCCGGGTGGCGGCGGTGGTGGCGCAGGTGGCTGTCGCGGTACGTCGGGTGCTGGTGGTACTGGTGCTGGCGGTTCGTTCACGGTGTTCATGCACTTTAGTGCGGCGCCGGCATCGGCGGCGGCCTATCCTGTGGTGCGGTCGAATCGTCTGCGCCGCAATCTGGGTGGTCGCGGCGGTGACGGCGGCACAGGTGGTGCCGGTGGCGAAGGTGGCCTGGGTGCTGCCGGTGGTACAGTGCCAAGCAGCCTGCCTGTCGCGTTCTGTCTGGTGAATGGCGCGCCCGGCGGTGTGGGTGGCCGTGGTGGTCATGGTGGCGGCGGTGGCGGTGGCGCCGGCGGTGTGTCGTTTGACGTCTTTGTCAGCCGTCCGGGCACCACCAGCCCTGACTTTTCGGCCAACACGTTCGAGATTGCGAGCGCGACTGCGACAGGCGGCTCGGGCGGTTCCGGCGGTAACTCCAGCAACACAGCCATCGGCATTGGTGGTAACGGTGTGACCGGGGCCTCGGGGCAGGTGCGCGTGGGTAACTGATGGTGGTTGAGCGATTTTGTTAGAAGCCGGTCGCGGGGCTTGCCGACGCGGAATCCCGTGCTAGTGTTCGGCAGGATGGTGATTTTTATTCGGGTTCGCGAGGAGCGTATGCGCACGTCCGTTATCTCAACAAGCGTGGGTTTGTTCTGTCTGATGCTGCTGGCGTCCTGCGGGGGGAATCCTCCCGGCGAATCAGGGGAAGGTGCAGCAGACGCAGGTGACGTCGTGGGT
>JAGWVZ010000661.1 GCA_018970625.1 Myxococcales bacterium
AAGCGCTGCAGCACTTCAATCGTGGGTGATACCCGCATGGAATCGCCCACCTGAATGCCCGGGTCGTCGTCGTCCTCGTCGGCGTCCACGGTGAGGTTGCGCGATTCGCGGAACAACACCCAGCCTCTCTCTTCGGATACCGGCCCACCGTAGTGCACAGCAGCAGATTCCAGCGTTTTGGCTACCCGAATCCCAATGTCCTTCGAGATATCCGAGAACGTAAACGGCGTGGTTTTGTTGATCACAAACCCCAGCGCGCCGTCTTCGGACTGCTCGGCCAACAGAATGACGGCGCCACGAAACCGCGGGTCACGCATGCCAGGCGAAGCGATCAGCAACCCTGGTACAAGTTCATTGACTGGATTCATGGGGTCATCCGGGCAGGAGCCAGGTGCGACACTGCACCTGACGCCGGATGATAGTCCGCGTGCGAGTCGACTTCAATACCCGCCATGTTTGCGTCGCTGAACCCCGGGTAGCACGCCGACGTCGTGCAGCCCTCCGGATGAATTTCGGCTGGGCCAGCGTTTGAGCGCAGGGGGACCGCAGCGTCGCCTGTGATGCCTGAGCATCGATCAGGCTTTTGGTGCTCCGGCATTCTCGCCGTCGAACCAGGCCATGTACTCGGCGTTCTTCAGCAGTTTTCCGCCGTAGACCCACACCGCGATACCACCCAGAAACACGGCGATGGCGCTCAGATGCCCGGGCGTAAGGCCCGGCGCGACCAGGTCGGCGAAATAACGCTTGTCTGCGCCATCAATGTCGATGGCGCGCAGGGTATCCAGATAAAATCGGAACGGGGCGTAACACATCATCATCATCGCAACGAACCAGCCGGGCCGCAGGCCTTCTTTCGTTCGTGCCCAGAAATAGAAGAACGTGCTGATGCCCACTGACCACAGCATCTCCAGAAAACCAAGGTCGTAGCGGGGGGTGATTCCTTCGGGGCCAAACCCGGGCACCGCTGGTACGCCGCTGCGCCAGCCATCCGGAAACGCCACCGCCAGAGGGGACGAGGTCACGGCTCCGACGTGGTCGTGCGCCGAGAAACAACCCATGCGACCGAAAATCCATGCAAACGCGAACCCGTAAGCGATCGCGTCCAGATATTTCATGACCGGGCGTCCTTTGCCGCCTTCCAGCTCAAACAGGTAGGGAATGATGATGATGCGCTTGAACGAGATAAAAATCAGAATGCCGAGCGCTGCCCCAAGAAATCCGCCGAACGACGAGATTCCACTCCAGATGTAGAGCAATTCCATGAAGCTGCCGTCGTTACAGCGACCATCGGCCCCACAGATAAACTGCTCACCTCGAATCAGGCACGCCTGATTTGGGGTGTCCTCGCACGGCGTGCCAAATACCCGTTCGGGAAAATACGCCAACACGCTGAACACGTGCGCGACGATAAAGCCGATGATCACCAGCCAGAGCCCAAGGTCGGCCACTACGCGAGGGTTCAGCCCCTTCGACTCGGCACGCTTCTGGGCAATCCAGCTGCCGAGCAGCACGGCAATACCGACCAGAATTCCGAACACATGGAACTCCAGAACGTCGGGCACGACGGTGATTTTGTCGGGGTACCAGAAAGGAATCATGAGGGGGTCTCGAAAGAAAAGTGGAAGAAGGGTCCCGGTTCAGAAGCCCGTTGGGTGCCACAGCGTCTTGACTTCTAGGAACGGGAGCAGGCGCCAGGGCGACGTTGCGGGGCGTGCATCTGGACCTTCCAGAATGGAGGTGCGGGTAATGTTGGTAGCGGCGGCCGACTCCAGCGCCTGCCGTTCCTCGGGACGGGGCGCGCCAATGGCCACGCCGTCAACATCGGCATGCAGCGCAATATGCCCGAGCAGCTCACTTCGTGAGCCCGTCAGAATGTTCACAACGCCGCCCGGAAGATCGCTGGTCGCCAGCGCCTCGGCCAGATCGATCGCCGTCACCGGCGCGTTGCCCGCTTCCAGCACAATCACGGAGCAGCCCGCGACGATCGGCGGCAATATCGCCAACAGCAGGCTGGTGAGGGGGCGTTCGGGCGCCGCGAGTGCCACGACCACGCCCAGCGCTTCGGGCTCGGACTGATTGTGATACGGCCCTGCCACCGGGTTGCCCGTCGCGAGAATGGCCTGATACTTGTCGCACCAGCCGGCCCAGGCCACCGTCAGGTCAACCGCTTCGTCGACCTGCTTCATCGCCTCGGCCGCCTCAATGTCCAGCTGCGCTGCCAGCGACGCCGCCAGGCTGTCGCGACGCGTTTCGAGCATCTCCGCCAGC
The DNA here is from genome assembly GCA_018970625.1 of Myxococcales bacterium. The sequence continues at coordinate 2,269 of JAGWVZ010000661.1, forward strand.
CGGTAGATGATCTGCGCTCTGTTGTACGCGGTGCGTCTGGCCCAGCTCGCCTGCGCGGCGCGGGCGACTTTTACAGACTCACGAAAATCCTTGCGC